>JAUVRS010000176.1 GCA_030597505.1 Desulfobacteraceae bacterium | reverse complement strand
CAACCTGGCTCCAGGCTGTTATCAAAGAATTCGTCGACAGATCACCTGAAAACACGCTAAGAAATCAGGGAAATGACAAGGCATTTGAAAATCCCCTGATCGGCTTCTCTTCAGGAGATGATCCCGTGTACGAATCATTCAAAGAATATGTAGGGGCATTTCACTGGACACCTTACGAGATATTTACCCAGACCTTCCCCACCGTGAGCGCGGGCCCTGAAGATCTCACGGTCATAAGCTGGATCCTGCCCCAGACCGGGGATTCCAAGAAAGACAACCGCGAACAGACCGTTTATCCGTCAGAACGGTGGGCGCGGGCCCGCATCTTTGGTGAGGAGTTCAATGTGAAGCTCAGGAAAAAAGTGGTGGACGTCCTTCAGGCTGAGGGATACCAAGCCGTGGCCCCCATGCTCTCTCCCGGATGGGCAAGAAAAAAGTCAGACAAATACACGATTTCCTCCACCTGGTCGGAGCGTCACGCGGCCTATGCTTCCGGTCTGGGAACATTTGGACTGTGCGATGGGTTGATCACTCCGTTGGGAAAAGCTATGCGCACGGGCTCCGTGGTTGCACGAATTCAGATCCCTCCCACCCCCAGACCTTACAAAGATCATCATGCGTACTGTCTTTTCCTTACGGATGGGATCTGCGGTAAGTGTATCTCACGCTGTCCGGCTGATGCCGTCTCCGAATCCGGCCACGACAAGATTAAGTGTCTAAAGCATGTTAGAACGGTTGCCCCCAAATACATAAGATCCCATTATGGTTTTAAGGGTCGCGGCTGCGGCCTGTGTCAGACAGGGGTTCCCTGTGAGTCCAAGATCCCCACCAAGCAGGATGTTGAGGGCTAGTGAACGGCCGCCTGGCCTTTTAGAAAATCCATCACCGTTTCATTAAAGAACTCCGGCACCTCCCAGTATAAACCGTGACCGCCTTTCTCAAGAATTACCAGTTTGGCATTTGGGATTTCGGCTTCCAATTCCCTTGCCATCCTGGGGGGTGTCAGCTCGTCCTGATTTCCAACCAGGAGGAGTGTAGGCACACTGATCTGCCCCAATTTACCCCTTGTGTCCGTGGAATTATTGGCCTCTATTTGTCTTTCAAAGGCATCGGAATTCCGGGATAGATACTGTCCGCCAAGGGTTTTTTTAATCTCTCTGATCTTTTCGGGATGTTGTTTCCGGAAAGACTTTGAGAACAGCCAGGGCATGATTGCCGGATCGGAGTTTGGTCCTCCCGAACGGTCAAGGTACTCCTTCCAGGAGCTGTATAAAACCCTCATTCACCCTTCACCCCAGGACGTGGTACTGGCAAGTATCAGGCTTATCACCCTCTCGGGGGCTGAAAGGGCTATCTGCTGTGCGATCATTCCTCCCATCGATGTCCCCAGCACATGCGCCCGGTCAATTTCCAGATGGTCCAGAAGACCCAGAACATCATCCGCCATGGCCTCTGTGTCATAGGACCCGGTGCACCGAGAGCTTTTTCCGGCGTCCCGATTATCAAAGACAATCACCCTGAAATGCCTGGAAAATTCCGGGATCTGAAAACCCCACGTTGTGAGGTCTTGACCCAGACCAAGGATCATCACCAAGGGAGTTCCTTGGCCATATTCCTCATAGTTGATTTGGATTTTTCCTATTTCTGCCTTTGACATCAGATTTCCCCTCTTGCAATAATTTATCAGATGAAGACGTACGTTACAAGGAGAACCTCTGTGCTGCCCCGATTAGATCCCCTTGATCCGTGTACCCTTGACCTCTTCAAGTTTTTGGAATATGAACGTCCTTAAAATTTCTGAATATACTAATTTTATATTTTATTTGACCGCTCACATCTTAATCAAGGAGTTGGCCAGTCGAAAACCAGAGGGAACCAACCTTTCAGACCAAAAAGGTAACACTCATTTCTTCCGGACATCTTGTTCACGATGTCTTCTCCAGTTTTCTCGCTCCATTCTTGCCCTTGCTCATTGGCAAATTCGGGCTCTCCATGACACTCGCTGGATCTCTCACGGTCTTTTTTCGCCTTCCCTCCCTCGTAACCCCGTTTTTTGGCGTCATATCCGATCGTGTGGACCTTCGCCAAATTGCAATCTGGGCCCCTGCCTTTACAGCAGTCACAATGAGCCTGTTGGGGGTCGCCCCTGACTACTTTACTGTTTGTTTCTTATTGGTGTGCGCCGGAACAAGCGCCGCCATATTCCATGTCCTTGGGCCTGTCATGATTGCACAGGTAGGAAGCAGGAATCTTGGCAAAGGAATGGGGATCTGGATGACCGGCGGGGAAATGGCCAGGACCGTGGGTCCTCTCATCGCAGTGTGGGCTGTGTCCATGTGGGGATTTGAGGGAAGCTACCCGATCATGGGTCTGGGCATTATTGCTTCGATGCTCCTTTACCTGAACCTGAAGGATATGAGTTTGGTTCGGGAAAAAAAGACCCAGGACGGGTCTGGGGAAATCTGGCATACCTTACGTCGCGTTATGATCCCCTTGACCGGGGTGATGATCTCCCGTGCCTCTCTGGCGGCAACTCTGACCGCATTTCTCCCAACTTATATGGTCGTAACGGGGCGGAGCCTGTGGGTGGGTGGAATGAGCCTCGCCGTTCTCGAATTTTCGGGCATCGTGGGGACTCTCTTTGGGGGAACACTCAGTGACAAAGTGGGTCGCCGGACTGTCCTCCTGGCCGCCCTTCCCTCCTCGGCCCTCCTGTTGCTTGCCTTTGCCCATGCCCCCCACTGGCTTCAGTTCCCTATCTTATTATGTCTTGGGTGTGGCATTTTTGTCCTTACGCCCGTAAACCTGGCTATTGTCCAAGATCATTGCGGGAGTCACCGGGGCGCAGCCACCGGTGTTTTTATGACCATACATTTCATGAGCACAGCTGTGATCACCATTTTTGTGGGCTGGTTGGCCGATCTGATGGGCCTGGAATCGGCCTTTTCGGTCAGCGCCCTTCTCGGATTGGCAGGGATTCCCATAATCTTTTTCTTACCCAAAACCCCGATTGTGACTGAGGAATGATGATGAAAAACAAAACCGTTACACCGAAACAGGTCAAAGAGATGCTTCATGGTAAGAAGGAACTCGCCCTCCTGGACGTTAGGGAACAGGGCGCTTTTGCTGAGGAACACCAGCTGCTTGCATGCTGCATCCCCTTTAGTCATATGGAGCTAAAGCTGGACGATCTTGTACCCAGACGCGCCACGCGAATCGTGGTCGTAGACGAGGGACCACCTGATAATTTACGGCTTGCTGAAAAGGCAGCCGAACGCCTGGCGGGTTTTGGGTATCCCCATGTTGCAATCATGGAGGGTGGCATTGACGCCTGGCGCACTTCCGGCTTTGAGCTCTTCTCCGGCGTCAACGTGTTGAGCAAGGCCTTTGGCGAGTTTATCGAGATCACTTACCATACCCCCAGGATCTCTGCCGAGGAACTCAAGGCCAAATTCAATTCTGACAAGAAGCCTGTCATCCTTGATTCTCGACCCCAAGACGAATACCACCACATGAACATCCCCGGGGGAATCGACTCGCCGGGCGCTGAACTGGTGTACCGAATCCACGACCTGGCCCCCAACCCGGAGACCGTGGTTGTGGTCAATTGCGCCGGCCGCACTCGCAGCATCATCGGAGCCCAATCACTCATAAACGCCGGCATCCCAAGTCCTGTGGTGGCGTTGCAGGACGGCACCATGGGTTGGCGACTGGCAGGATTCCAGCTTGAGCACGGGCAGAAGCGCTACGCACCGTCGCCTTCCCGCTCAGGCCTTGATAGGGCGAAGACCTGCGCTGCCAGGGTGGCAAAACGGTTTGGCGTCAAACGGGTTGAGCCTGCCACCCTTGAGGCCTGGAAGAGAGAGGCGGACATCCGAACGCTTTATCTTTTGGATGTACGCCTAAAGGAACAATTTGAGGCCGGTCATTTGAAAGAGGCACGCAACGTCCCTGGAGGACAACTCGTGCAGGCGACCGATGAATATGTTGCTGTCCGGAATTCCCGTCTGGTCCTGGTGGACGACACCGAGGTTCGCGCCATCATGACCGCCTCATGGCTGACCCAGATGGGTTGGGACAACGTCTATGTCCTGGCAGGCGGGATCGGTGATGCACCCTTGATTCAGGGACCCCATATTCCGAGAATTCTCGGTTTTAAGAAAGGTGATTCCTTATCACCACTGGAACTTAAGGAGACGCTTGATGCCGGGCAATCTGTTTTGGTGCTGGACCTGGGCACAAGCATCCAGTACAAACGTCGACACATCCCCGGCGCCTGGTGGGGGTCACGCTCCGGGCTGGAGCACGGCTTGCCCCGCCTTCAACCCGTGGACTATCTTGTACTGACTTCGCCGGACGGCATCCTGGCTCATCTTTCTGTAAAAGACGTAGAATCCATTTTGTCTGCCCTCACGATCCGTGTCCTTGAGGGCGGGACCAAAGGGTGGGTCGAGGCCGGTCTGTCTACGGCCCAAGGACTGGAGCATCTCATTTGTGACGCCAACGATGTCTGGTACAAACCGTACGAACACAAAGAGGCAACTCAAGAGGCCATGAGAGGCTATTTGGATTGGGAGGTGGCCCTTGTCGATCAGATAAAACGAGATGGCGATGCAGGCTTCCGATCCTTTTATAACTCGGTTGACAGACAATGAGTGCATAATATATATTTATGTACAGTTCCTATACGAAACCTGGGGGGAGAGGAAAAATGGCCCTGAGCATAAGAAATACAAAAACTGAAACGCTGGCCCGCGAACTTGCAGCCGAGAGTGGGGAGACGATTACTCTGGCGATCACCCATGCCTTGGAAGAAAGACTGGAACGTTTTCGGGGTCGTTCCACCGCTACTGATCTGGTGGAGGAGATATTGAAGATCTCTAAACGTTGCAGCGCGATTCCCGACCAGGATCAGCGGTCTACCGATGAAATACTGGGGTATGATTCCGTAGGAGTTCCACAGTAATGGTTGTCGACACATCTGCGTTGATTGCTATTCTCTTGGGTGAACCGGAAACAGAGTCTTTTGTCCGGGCGCTTGTTGGTGATCCAAAAAGAATGATCAGTGCTTTTAATGCGTTGGAGAGCGGCATTGTAAGTGAAGCCAGGAAAGGGGAGGCCGGCGGCCGGGAACTGGATCTGTTTCTGCATCGCGCTCGAATTGAAATCATTGCTCTCAACAGTGATCAGGTGGAGATAGGTCTATCGGCCTGGAGAAAATATGGAAAGGGAAACCATCCTGCAGGTCTAAATATTGGGGATTGCTGTGCCTATGCACTGGCAAAATATTCCGGTGAGCCGTTACTTTTCAAAGGTAAAGATTTTAGTCAGACGGATATTCGATCTGTAATCGACCAGTAAACCTTGGCGGATTCTTCCACGAAAATGTTGGGTGTCGAGTGCGATAACTGTTGGGGTGTTAGAAAAATGGGGTTCTGGGGGCCCTTTGATTGTTTTTCCAAGATGTTCCCCAACATTCCAGTACTCCATCGCAATATCCGGTTAGATTTTTTTGCAGAGTATTGAGCTATTAACAGAATGTGCTGAATTGCCGAGAGGCCGCCATGCCCGCCACCATTCTTTTAGTCGATGACCACCCCCTCTTTCGAATGCCTGCTTAAGGTCCATCCAGAAATGAAATAGTTTTTGTGAGGTCAAGCCTCCGGCGGATAGGGCCTATCTGAGGGAAAGGTGAGTCCCGCTCCAGCGGGATTAACCACCCCAGAGAAATAGGCTTCACATTTCACGAGGCAGGCAGGAATACATCAAAGTGCATTAACTAAGATTCGACCAAACAGCTTTAAAGCTGAGAGCGAATCTGACAACATCACATGTTGAGATAAGGGAATCAGATATCACAGGTTCGCTCGATCTGCCCGAATTGAAGATATCACAGGTTTTTAGGTTGCTGAAATCTGTGGCTTCTGGCAAGATTAAAGGCTTGAAATGAGGCTGAAATTGCTTCATT
>JAUVRS010000057.1 GCA_030597505.1 Desulfobacteraceae bacterium | reverse complement strand
TGTCTTTTTCGCCCATATCTGCGTCAGACTCAAATTTTAATCCTCGAAATACTCAATGTATTCCTGCGGTTAAAATTATCGTCTTCCTTGATCTGAACGAAAAATCCTAGTTTTCGTTCGGACACTATTTTGGAAGAAAGCGGTTTTGCGGTTCACTACTTCAATTTTTCCTTCGGAAATCAAAACTGCTACAATACATGGTCAACCCTTAATTTCTTGCTTCTAAATCGCGAGAAATATATTTTTTTTGTGTCTTTCCTGTGGATAGCGGAAATTTGGGGGTTGCAGGCCTGAAGGTCGCCACAGACCTGTCTGGGATAAATGAAAAATTTATCAAATCATAACAGTTAGTTACCCGTTGTTGATCTCAAAAGGACAATCGGGGTGTCAGTAAAAAAAACTTTTTCCATAATCTTTGAAATTGATGTCGTTTTTTTCTTGACACTATTTAAAATTTGAATAAGATATGTCCTTGTGATAAATTGCACAAAGTATTTACGTGCCTGAGAAGCAGCGTGAAATATTCTCAATTTAACCCCATATTCGGGTAAAAAACTCTTAAGGAGGGTGTTTAATGTCAGATCTAATTGTACCGCATGGCAAAGAAGAAAGGCTGATCCCGCTTTTATTAGAAGGGGACGAACTCCAGGCCGAGATTGAAAAGGCAAAAACACTTAAACAAATGAAGATTACATCACGGGAGACGTCTGATCTCATAATGATGGGGATTGGGGCTTTTACCCCTTTAACCGGGTTTATGACCAAGGCTGATTGGCAGGGCGTTTGCGACGAGTTCACCATGGCGGATGGTACTTTCTGGCCCATCCCAATCACGGTTTCAACGGATGACGAAGACATCAAAGAAGGGGATGAAATTGCCCTGGTGGATGAAGAAACAGGGACGACCATTGCCACCATGCAGGTTACTGAAAAGTACACGATTGATAAGGAGCATGAGTGCGAGAGTATTTTCACCACCGCAGACATCGAACATCCGGGTGTCGCAAAAGTCATGGCGCAGGGTACTTATAACCTTGCGGGCCCGGTTAAGGTCCTCAGCGAAAGCTACTACCCCGAACATTTCAAAGGACTTTATCAGCGACCAGCCGAGTCTCGGAAGATTTTTGAAGATCTTGGATGGAGCAAAGTTGCAGCCTTGCAGCTTCGCAATCCCATGCACCGCTCTCACGAGTTCCTGGCCAAGATCGCCGTTGAGGTAATGGACGGAGTCTACATTCACCAACTGGTAGGAAAACTTAAGGCCGGAGACATCCCTGCGGATGTTCGCTTAAAGGCCATTGACGCCCTCGTAGACAACTATTTTGTTGAGGGAACCGTGGTTCAGGGGGGGTATCCCATGGAGATGCGCTATGCCGGCCCCAGAGAGGGACTGCTCCATGCTGTTTTTCGGCAGAATTATGGTTGCAGCCATATGATAATCGGCCGCGACCATGCCGGTGTGGGTGATTACTACGGTCCTTTTGATGCCCAGAAGATCTTTGACGAAATCCCGGAAGGCGCCCTCAAGTGCCAGAATCTGAACATTGACTGGACCTTCTTCTGCGATAAATGCGGTGGTATGGCCTCCATGAAAACATGCCCCCACGGCAAGGATGACAGGGTACTTCTTTCCGGTACCGTCGTCAGAAAGACCCTTTCAGAGGGGGGTGAACTGGATCCCAGATTTTCTCGGCCCGAGGTGGTAAAAATCCTCCAGGAATACTACCAGAACCTGGATGATAAGGTGGAGATCAAACTCCACGGTGCAGCCACCGGTGATGTAAAAAAATAATTTTTAAATCCGTTTTTTCTCGGAAGGGTAGATTCCTTGATACCCGTGTGCATGATCGTTTATTTTTTTGTTGGAGAAAGGGGGTGCAAAGAAATCAGTTTTTGATCAAATAGAACCAACAGGGATTTTAACTTGTTTATTTAGCTTAACCTGTTAATTAGGAGGTATGACAATGCCAAGTTTTGTAATTACAGAGAAATGCGATGGTTGTAAGGGGCAGGACAAGACAGCCTGTATGTACATCTGCCCCAATGACCTGATGTTCCTGGATTCGGACAAGATGAAAGCCTACAACCGAGATCCATCCATGTGCTGGGAGTGCCAATGCTGTGTAAAGATCTGTCCCCAGCAGGCAATGGATGTCCGGGGTTATGCGGACTTTATGCCTTTGGGCGCGAGCTGTGTACCTCTTCGTGGCTCCGAGGATATTATGTGGACTGTTAAGTTCCGTAATGGCACTATCAAGCGGTTTAAATTCCCCATCAGGACCATAGAAGAAGGTACGGCGGATCCATTGGGCGGATTTGCTGCTCATGAGGACCTGAACAGTCAAGCCTTAGCAAACGAACCGGAATCATTGGGACTCGATGCAGTCCCTACACTCTAGGCAGAGACGAGGTATTAATGATATGGCAAATTTTGAAACAGTAGAAGTAAGCACAGACCTCCTGATTCTTGGCGGGGGATTCTCGGCGTGTGGTGTTGCCACAGAAGCCGCTTACTGGGCCAAGAAAAACGGCTTGAAGGTAACCCTGGTTGATAAGGCGGCGTTGGACAGAAGCGGCGCCGTGGCCATGGGGCTTTCCGCCATTAACCAATATGTGGGTGTGAAAGACGGTGAGAACACCTGTGAAGACTATGTCCGTTAAGTCCGTCAAGATCTTATGGGGATCTCCAGGGAAGACCTGGTTTACAATATCGCCCGTCACGTGGACTCCAGCGTGCATCTTTTTGAAAAATGGGGTCTCAAGATCTGGACCGACGAAGAGGGCAAATACGTGCATGAAGGCCGCTGGCAGCTCATGATCAACGGCGAATCCTACAAGATCATTGTTGCCGAGGCAGCCAAGAATGCCATTACCGAGGCCGGCGGAGAGGTCTATGAACGTATCTTTATCGTTGAGCCGCTCTTAGACGGCGACAAGTGTGTGGGCGCAGTCGGCTTTAGCACCCGCGAAGAGAAATTCTATGTATTTAAAGCCAAGGCTACTGTTGCCACCATGGGTGGTGCGGTCCACGTGTTCCGTCCCAGGTCTGTCGGTGAAGGTTTTGGGCGTTCCTGGTATCCGCCATTCAATACCGGCTCCAGCGCCTATTTCACCCTCAAGGCGGGCGCAGAGATGACCTGCCAGGAAGTCAGATTTATCCCGGTCAGGTTTAAGGATGCTTACGGTCCAGTGGGGGCATGGTTCTTACTTTTCAAGTCGAGGGCTATCAGTGCAGAGGGCGGTGAGTACATGGTTGTCAGGAAAGAGGAACTCCAAAACTGGGCACCTTATGGGTTGGCCAAACCGATCCCCGCAAATCTGCGAAACTATTTGGGTATGCTGGACGTCGATGCGGGTCTTGGACCGCTTTACATGGAGACGGACGAGGCCATCAACAAGATCGCCGATGCCTATAAGGATGACCCCAAGGGCTACAAAAAGAAGATGAAAGAACTCGATTCCGAGGCGTGGGAAGATTTCCTGGATATGACCATTTCCCAGGCCCATCTCTGGGCATCCCTGAATGTCAAGCCTGAAGAGAAACACTCTGAGATCGCGGCTTGTGAACCATACTTTATCGGCTCCCATTCAGGCGCCTCTGGTGCGTGGGTGAGTGGCCCGGAAGATATGGATACCCCCTACAAGTGGGGATACAATAACATGACGACCGTTAACGGGCTTTTTGCGGCCGGGGATGCCTCCGGCGCTTCCAGCCATAAGTTTTCGTCAGGGTCTCATGCAGAAGGCCGAATCACCGGGAAGGCAGCTATCAAGTACATCGTGGAAAAGGGCGCAGAGCCCAATATGGATGCTGCCAAGGTGGAAGAGATAAAGGCAAAGATCCTGGCGCCTTTGGATCGATACCAGGAATTCTGTAATGAGACAACGGATCCATCTGTCAACCAGAACTATCTCCTGTGGCGCCAGTTTATGGATCGTCTCCAGAAAATCATGGACGATTACGCAGGTGGTGTGACCGCGGCCTTCAAGACCAGTAAATCAAATCTTGAAAGGGCTATGGAGCTGTTTGTATACCTGAAAGAGGACTCCGAAAAATTAGGTGCGGATGACATCTACTCACTGGAAAGGTGCTGGGAGAACCTGCATAGAATGTGGCAGGCCGATGCCCACATACGCACCATGCTGTTCCGTGAAGAGACCCGGTGGCCCGGTTACTATTTCAGGTCCGATACGCCAAAGATGGACGAAGAAAACTGGCACTGCTTTGCCAATTGCCGCTATGATCCTTCTACCGGCGAATGGGAAATGATGAAGAAGGATGTGTGGAACATCCCCGGTGTGTAACTATTAACCTTAGCCAAATATGCTCCAGACATCGTTTCAGATGTCTGGAGCATTTCATTCTTGGGGACCGGGATAAAAAGCCTTGGGTATTGGAGTGTGTTTGGTCAAGGCACATCTTTGGGAAATCCTATAACGTGCCCGAAAATGTGTGTTGACGAGATATTCTTTTTATATTAATAGGATATTCCGGATTCAACAGCCTTGAGAAAACTACAACCCTGGAGGAAACAATGTCAGACATACAAACGACAAACCAGAGTATACTAGTGGTTGGCGGAGGTATGAGCGGAATTACAGCAGCTCTTGAAGCGGCTGAGGCCGGTTATGATGTGGTGCTCGTGGAGAAGAATCCCTATTTGGGAGGCCGTGTGGCCCAATTGCACCAGTATTTCCCAAAGCTTTGTCCGCCAAACTGCGGTCTGGAAATTAATTTCAAACGGATGAGGATAAATCCGAAAATACGGTTTTTTACAATGGCCGAGGTCGAAAAAATTTCGGGTGAGGAAGGGGATTATGACGTGGGAATAAAGATATCTCCCCGTTATGTAAATGAAAAATGCACCTGTTGCGGCAAATGTACCGAGGTATGTGAGGTTGAATTGGGCAATCCGTTCAACTTTGGAATGGACAAGATCAAGGCCGCTTATTTACCCCATGAATTTGCATTTCCCATGAGATACGTGATGGACCCATCCATTGCCGGGACCGAGGAAGGGAAGAAATGTCATGATGCCTGTGAATATGGTGCAATTGATCTGGATATGAGCGAAACGCACTTTGATTTGAAGGTCGGTGCGATTGTCTGGGCAGCGGGCTGGGAACCTTATGATGCATCCAAGGTGGAATATTACGGTTTTGGAGAATACAAGAATGTGATCACCAATGTCATGCTGGAACGATTGGCATCCTTTAACGGACCCACAGAAGGGAAGATACTGCGGCCCTCAGATGGCAAAACGGTTAAAACTGTGGCTTTTATACAGTGTGCCGGGTCGCGGGATGAAAACCATCTCCCCTATTGTTCGGGGATATGCTGTCTGGCTTCCATGAAGCAGGCCACATATATAAGAGAGCAATATCCGGATTGCGATGTGTCAATCTTCTTTATAGATATCCGGGCCCTTGACAGGCTTGAGGATTTTTATACAAAGGTCCAGGAAGACGAAAAGATAACCTTTATAAAGAGCAAGATTGCCAATATCACAGAGGATGAAGAAACAGGCGCCCTTATGCTTGAGGGAGAGAACACCAATACGGGTGAACAGATACGGATGAACTTTGATCTGGTGGTCTTGGCCACAGGGATGGTTCCCAATAAGATAAACACAGCACCATCGCCTAACGTGTCATGTGACGAATACGGGTTTTTGACATATGATCCGGAAAAAGCCGGCATTTACGGTGCGGGCTGTGTCAGACGGCCAACCGATGTCGCTTCATCCGTTCAAGATGCCACAGCAGCAGCCTTAAAGGCTATCCAATCAATCGCTAGGAGGTAACTCGATGGACAAAAACACTGCAGTTTATATATGCACCGGATGCAGCATTGGAGATGCCCTAGACATTGAGCAACTCAAGGAGAATGGTACAGAGGATTTTACAATCTCCTATTGCAAAGATCATCCGTTTCTGTGCGGGTCTGAGGGACTTGATCTTCTTAATAAGGATATCGAAGCTGAGGGTATCAACACCATTATAATTGCTGCGTGCTCGCAAAGGGTAAACTATGATGTCTTTAACTTTGGCCCGGATAAGATCGTTGAGAGAGTGAATTTGAGGGAGCAGGTGGCTTGGAGCCAGCCTCCCAAGGAGGAAGATACCCAGATGCTGGCCGAGGATAACCTGAGGATGGGATGCTCAAAGGCCAAGGATACGGAACTGCCGGAGCCCTTTCAGGCGGAAGAGGCATATTCAAAAGACATCCTTGTGGTGGGCGGGGGTGTGGCCGGTATGACCGCTGCGCTCGATACGGCGAAAGCCGGGTATCAGGCGGTAATAGTGGAAAAAGAAGACCGATTGGGCGGGTTTCTGGCAAAGATGAAAAAAAATGTAACGCTGCCCTATAAAGAGCTTAGTGATACGGGTGTCGAAGAATTGATCAACTCGGTTGAAGAGGATTCCAGGATCAAGGTCTTTACTTCTTCCACCGTGGAAAAGGTGAGCGGCGCTCCGGGTTTGTTTTCGGTGGACATAACGTCCAATGGAGACGCGGCGAACGAAAGGGTGGGGGCCGTTATCCAGGCCACAGGATGGGTGCCCTATGATGCAAACAAACTGGAACACCTGGGATACGGGCAATTCAAGGATGTTATCACCAATGTTGAAATGGAAGAGATGGCGGCTGCGGGAAAGATCGTCCGACCCTCTGATGGCAAAGAGGTCAAGAATGCCCTTTTCATCCAGTGTGCCGGTTCCAGGGATTCCGATCATTTGCCATATTGTTCATCGGTTTGTTGTCTTGTCTCCCTAAAACAGGCAACCTATCTTAAAGAACAAAATCCAGAGGCCCTCAGTTATGTTCTTTATAAAGATGTCCGTACCGTTGGGCAGGCCGAGGATTTTTACCGGAAGGCTCAGGAGGATGGCAATGTCTTTATCCGGGGGAGTGTGTCCGCTGTTGGTGAGTCGGGAGGTATGTTGTATGTGGAAGCGGATGACGAATTGCTGGGTGAGAAGGTAAAGATAGAAGAATTGGACCTTGTAGTGTTGGCTGTGGGGATGGTTCCGAGGAGCAGGCCCGAGGAGGTTCCGAGGGTTAAGGCTCCCGAGGATGAAAAAGATGCCGACGAGGATGGCATGATCGAAGTTGAGCAGGATTCCGGTTTCTTTGCCAACAGCGCCTTGAACCTGGAATATCGTCAGGGGCCCGAATTGCCTACTTTGCAATACGGTTTCCCGGACTCTCACTATATCTGTTTTCCCTATGAAACGCGGCGGACCGGTATTTATGCTGCCGGGTGCGTGAGAAAACCCATGGAGATAGCCAGGGCCAAGGATGACGCTACAGGCGCTGCCATGAAGGCCATCCAGTGCACCGAGGCAACGGCCATCGGAATGGCGGTTCATCCAAGGGCGGGGGATATGAGTTATCCGGAATTTAACATGCAACGGTGCACACAGTGTAAAAGGTGCACTGAGGAATGCCCGTTCGGCGCTATAAACGAAGACGAAAAGGCCAACCCGCTTCCCAACCCCACACGGTGCCGCCGGTGTAGCATATGTATGGGGTCATGCCCCGAAAGGATCATTTCCTTTAAAAACTATTCTGTGAGCATGATCGGAAACATGCTTAAGGCCATTCATGTGCCCGAAGAGGACGAAGAGAAACCGAGGGTGATTGCGCTTGTTTGCGAAAATGATGCCTATCCCGCATTGGATATGGCGGGCATCAAACGAATGACGTGGAGCCCCTATATCAGGTTTATCCCTGTCAGGTGTCTCGGTTCCATTAATTTGATCTGGGTTGCGGATGCGCTTTCAAGAGGGATTGACGGGTTGCTTTTGATGGGCTGCCGTCATGGAGATGATTATCAATGCCATTTTATGAAAGGCAGCGAATTGGCCAATACGCGGCTTGACAAGGTTTCTGAGACCCTGGACCGGCTGGCTTTGGAGTCTGACCGTGTTCAGTTTGTTGAGATAGGGATCACCGATTATGACAAGATCCCCGGCATTATAGGTGAGTTTATGGAAAAGATAGAAGAGGTTGGCCCCAATCCATACAAAGGTTGGTAACAGGACTGTCACAATTATTCGAGGATTATGGCTGAGATGTATCATTGGTTTGGGGAGTAAATACAAGGAGAGGTGAAGCAAAATGGGAAGCTACGATCCATCCTTTGCAAAAGAAGTCTTTGAAAATGTGGATTTTGGAGATGAGATAAAGATGTGTATGCAATGCGGGGTCTGCGCTGCTTCGTGTCCGTTGAGCCTCCAGATGGATCACTCCCCACGACAAATCTTCACCCTGATACGGGCCGGGAAAAGAGAAGAGGTGCTGGGAAGTCAGGCCATCATGCTCTGCACGTCATGTTATACCTGTGAGGTCAGGTGCCCACGGAAGATTCCGGTCATTGACGTTATGCATGGCTTGGCGAATTATGCGCTCAAACACGATTTTGTCCCCCGGAAGGATACGGCAAATTTCGGTGGCAAGTTTTGGGACCAGATTTATCGGATCGGACGTATTGACGAAAAAGATCTTTCAAGACGCTACTTTTTTGCCGAGGGGATTATTGAGGGAATAAAGGGCCTATTGGGATTTTCAGATATCGGGCTGAGGCTTTTTCTCCATAAGAGAATAAAGCCGCTTCCGGAAAGAAAGATCAAAGGGATCATAAGCCTGAGAAAAATGCTGGACAAGGCTGAAAAAATGCGAGGCAGGGGAGGTGCCAGCGTATGAAATACTTTCTTTATTGGGGATGCAGTTTGGAAGGAAGTGGAGCCAATTACTTGGTCTCCCTCAAGCCTGTTTTGGAGGCCCTTGAGATCGAATTTGAGGAAATAGAAGACTGGAATTGCTGCGGGGCAAGTCTCTCCTATGTTGGTGCCCGGGATCTTGCCATAAAGGTGTTAAACGCCCGGAATTTGGCCCTGGCGGAAACCCAAGGGAGTTACGACATTGTTGTGCCGTGCAGCTCCTGTTATATTCAGATGCTAAAGGTCAGCCAGGAGATTCAGGAGGATGAGGGGCTCAAGACACAGATTAACGAGTGCCTGGCGGAAGGCGGACGGATTTACAGGGGAAACTTGAAGGTTCGCCATATTATGGATGTGTTGTATAATGATGTGGGGCCAGACAAGATCAAGGCCACGGTAGTCAAGCCCCTTAACGGCCTGAAGATCGCGGGATATGTTGGGTGTCAGTCTGTGAGACCTTACGGGGAATACGACAGTGTAGAGAAACCAAAGATCCAGGATCGCCTCTTGGAGGCCTTGGGAGCAGAGCCTGTCCCTTTTCCAAAAAAAATGCGGTGTTGCGGATCAGGGCTTTTTATGAGCGAAATGGATAACTGTATGCGGTTGGTGGCGGATATTTTGGAAGATGCCATCAGTCATGGCGCGAAGATGATCTCCACGGTCTGCCCAATGTGCGCTATGAATCTGGAAGTCTATCAGGAAAGGATAAACAAGGCCTTTGGGACCGAATATGACATCCCTATCGTTTATCTTACGCAATTGATGGCTGTCACCTTTGGAATGGATCTGAAAAAGGAGGCGGCCTTGGACTATAATATTATCCCGCCCGAAAGCATATTAAAGACCGCCGTCGGGTGAGAACGGTAGTGCCGTTCAAAACCAAAGCCAAACCCTGAAATTTTAGGTGAGTTGGCTTTTTTTGGGAGAAACAAATGGGTGATCAGAAGAAACCTCGCTGCCCCGATTGCGGAGAAAAGATGAAGAAATGGAGGCCTCCGGCAGATTCAACGTGGTCTTCACCGTTTCAGTGGGTGTGTTTTAATGATGAGTGCCCCTATTTTATTCGCGGGTGGGATCACATGATGAAGCAGCAGGAAGTCAAGGCCTCTTACAGACACCGGCTTGACCCGGAAACAGACGCCGGGGGGCCACTGCCCTGCTGGTCATACAATGCCCATAAAGACCAGATAATTGAAGATTGAAGATTATCGATCGGGCAGCCAAATCTGACCCAAAGCCGGACGTCGATTCTACGAAGTTATTTTTGACCAAACCCCAAGTATGAAAAACATGGTCTTTGGGCTGATGGACCGAAGTTTTTACTGACCTCGCGAAATCAATGTCCCTAGAAGACGTCGGCAGGGAAGGGTATTCAGATTTTAATCATTTAGCCATGCGACCATATCCTTATGAAAAAGATAGGAAGGAATGAACCCTGCCCTTGCGGCAGTGGGAAGAAATTTAAAAAGTGCCATCTGGGGAGAGAAGATGAAATCATCCTTGGGGGGAGTAGTGAAATTTCCACGGAGATGAGTGCCCGGATTACCGGTCTGCCCCTGGTCAACTATGGCCGTTCCCAGGAGATGATAGACGCTTTGGATATTAAGGAACTCACCGGCTCTGGCATGGGTATCAGGTTCATCGACCTCAAGAGATATAGGGACCTTGACCTGTTGGGCAGTCACAGTTCCCGATCAGGCCAAGAGGGCACGGGGGCCATTGTCGTCAACGTCTTGAAGACCGGCAAGAGTGATCCTGACAACGTCTACGTTGCCATATCTCCCCGCATCGGAGACAGCATCCTTGTGCACCAACTGGCCCATGTGCTTGATTATCTGGGGGGGTCCAAGCTGATGCCGGGGCTGTCAAGACCGCTGGCCCTTGAGTTGGGAATTCCAGGTGAACATCTTGAACATCCCAGTGAGTTCGGATACTGGCTGGAGGTCCTTGCTGAAAAATTTCAAGTGCAGCCGGACGCAGATGATACCATTGTCGCGTACCTTTACAAAAACGATATGCTTATCAGCGGTGAAGATATTGAAAGACAGGATCAGCTGGTCTTAAAATCCAAATCAGATAATATCCTGAGGTTCTTGAGTAAAAGGAGCACCGAAATTGATGCCCTTCTTTCTGAGCTGCCGGCACATGTTGGTGCAAGGACTAGACAGGAGTCTGGACTTTCGGGCCGTGCTCTTTTGGCTGAAGGGTTTTGTCCCCAAAAAGACTGAATCCCAGCCACTTGATTCCAAATTCCATCAAGGACACGTCCT
>JAUVRS010000227.1 GCA_030597505.1 Desulfobacteraceae bacterium | reverse complement strand
TTTGCTATCAAGGCATGATCCACGGTTTTTTTGGATGGTGGGGGGTTTTCGAAGCGGCAAAACAGGCCATATCCCAAGCCGCTGCCACCCTTCGTGTGGCGCTGAGAAAAAAGTGAGTCCTACAGGAAAGCACCAGATTATTTCTTCCTGCTACAAGGCAGTGATAACATTTGGTTTTTCGTGGGGACGCCCTGTAAATCTTTTAGGACGTCCGTTTCGACATAGAAAACGGCCTTAGGGTTCAAATTATTTCACGACGACTGCATCCTCCACAATGACATCATATTTGTATCCGGCACCAAAATCTTTATTGGCGGCCACAATGCCTTCAAAGGAGAGAATGGCTCCTTTTTCTGCAATAGCGGATGATGTAACCACCAGATCATGTGTGTTTTTCGTCGGATCTCCGGTGCCATCTTGAATATGGAACCAGTTTTTTCCCATAATGTTAGGAGACATCTTTACAACGCGGCCTTTTATTGTTACTTTCTGTTTATCCAGTTCAGTAGCCTTCGCAAATAGTTCACCAACCGTATGGCCGTTCTGAGCGGTTGATTTTTCAACTTTCAAGCCAGCGAAAGACACAACTGCGCGCTTGCTCCCGGTGGGTGATTGTGAGGTCATGTCTTGAGTTTTTGATTTTACGGTCTTTGAGACGCTGACGGTAGCTTCTCCTGAGGTGTGAGCGGTTTTGTCGTCTGAGGCTTTGATAACACCATTGGCAAAAATGATGGACTCAAATGTCCGGTTTAAGGTCTTGCTGTTAAAATTTCTCATAACAGATCCGCCCACCAGTGTAATTTCCTCTCCGATCTCTAATTGCGTTTTGGGAACGGCAGCCCAGATTTCAGTACCTGACCCATCATCCAGCCGTACATATGTATAGTTGCTTGCATCCAGTTTTTCCACGACTTTTCCACTGTTTACCGGAGATTGAGGAATAGCAGGAGTTTCTGCCGATTTCTGGATTTGTTGACCTTCAACAGCCGATGGCTTTGTTTCAGATGTATCACTATCGCATGCGGTCAATCCGCCAATTAAAGCCAAAGTGCTCAGATAAAAACATATTTTCTTTATGTTCATGGTAATGTATCTCCTATTTTATCATATTAATTAATATGTCTAACGTAAGGGGATCATACTATAGCAGAGTTTTTAAAATTTTTCACGGTTTTTCAGTAAATATGCGTCCCAGGTTTTGACTGTCCTCTGGTCGGCGTTCACAAAAAAATGGAACCAAGGTTGCCGCTTGTACATAATCCATAAATAGAGTTGAAAAGTGGGATATTGTGTAATTGGAGTTGAAGTAGACAAATGGCTCTTTTGAGTTTACGGGATGTAAGCATAAGCTTTGGCGCGCCCCCCTTGCTGGAAAAGGTAAACATGCAGGTTGAAAAAGGGGAGAGAGTCTGCCTTCTGGGACGGAACGGTGAAGGCAAGACAACATTGCTAAACCTGATAAGCGGCAGAATCGTGCCGGACAACGGGGTGATCGCCCTTAAGAAGGGGGCCACCATAGCAGGTCTTTCTCAAGACCTGCCACCCAATCTTACGGGGGCTGTTCATGATGTGGTTGCAGCTGGGCTTGGCAGGGTGGGGGCACTATTGGAAGAATATCACCAACTGACAAACCGGCTGGCGCAAGACGTGGATGAGTCTGCGCTCAGGCGGATGGATACGCTTCAGGAGAGGTTGGATAAGAAACAAGGGTGGCAGGTCCACCAACAGGTTGAGACAGTGTTGACGCGATTGTCCCTGGACCCCGATATCCGGTTTGAAAAACTGTCCGTGGGGTTCAAACGCAGGGTTCTTCTTGCCAGGGCCCTGGTGGCAGAACCGGACATTCTCCTCCTTGATGAGCCGACCAACCATTTGGATATAACCGCCATAGGATGGATTGAAGAGTTTCTGGAAAAATACGGGGGCACCCTCATCTTTGTGACACACGACAGAATGTTCCTTCAAAAACTTGCCACACGGATCATTGAGATAGACCGGGGTCAACTCTTTAACTGGGCTTGCGGATACCGAGCCTTCCTGATGCGCAAACAGGCAGCGTTAGAAGTCGAAGGGGACCAGAGAAACCAATTTAACAGGCGGTTGGCAAAGGAGGAGGCCTGGATCCGAAAGGGAATCAAGGCAAGACGCACAAGAAATGAAGGCAGGGTCAAAGCCCTCATCAAGATGCGGGAGGAACAAAAGGCCTGGCGTATACAGACGGGCAACGCGAGGATACAAATCCAGGAGGCAGACCAGACAGGCAAGCTGGTAATCGAGGCAACGGGGATCAGTCATGGCTTTGGTGAAACTACCCTTATTAGAGACTTTTCCGTCAGGATTATCCGGGGGGACCGGATCGGCATTATAGGTCCTAACGGTATTGGCAAATCCACCCTGCTCAGGATACTGCTTGGGGATATGGACCCGGACATGGGCCGGGTCAGAACAGGGACCAGGCTGGCGGTAATTTATTTTGACCAACTTCGTGATCAGTTGGACAAAAACATGACGGTTCAAGATAACGTGGCTGAAGGAAAGGAGATGATTGACGTCAACGGCAGACAACGACACGTGATAGGATATCTTAAGGATTTTCTCTTCTCACCAGACCGGGCCAGGAGTCCTGTGAGTACCTTGTCCGGTGGAGAGAAGAACAGGCTCCTTCTTGCCCGTATCTTCGCACGGCCTTCCAATGTTCTTGTGATGGATGAACCCACCAATGACCTTGATATTGAGACCCTTGAACTGCTCGAGGAACGGCTGCTTGACTATTCCGGAACCATACTTCTCGTAAGCCATGATCGGGAGTTTCTTAACAATGTGGTGACCAGTACCCTTGTGTTTGAATCTGATGGAGTACTAACGGAATACGCGGGAGGATATGACGACTGGCTAAGTCAACGATCAAAACCGACTGATAAAAAGGAGAGAGGGAAAAAGCCGTCAAACGGGAAACCGAAGCCCAAAAAAGACCGTCTCCGGAAGCTCACCTTCAAGGAAGCGAAGGAACTGGAGGATCTGCCCGGTCGGATTGAGGCACTGGAGCAGGAGCAAAAGGGTCTTTATACAGAGATGGCAGGCCCGGAGTTCTACCGGGGAACAGGAGAGAGGATCGGGCTGGCGAAAAAAAGGGCCGACAAGCTGCAGCAGGAGTTGGATGAGGCATATGAGAGGTGGGCGGAACTGGAGACTATCAGAGAAACAACCGCATTAAAAAAACCTTACCCTAAAACCCCCGGTTAGAGCCTTGTAGGAGAAAAGGCGAAAGAGTTTAGAAAATGGATGATGATCATAAAAGCAGAACACAGCAAAAAAATGAAGCCAGGGCTTTGCAGAAGCTTGGCGAACAACTTGTGACCCTGTCATCGGAACACCTTCGGGGTATTGATATACAGGAAGGACTTTTAAAGGCTGTCATGCTTGCTCGGAAAACAAGAAGTCACGAAGCAAGACGGAGACAAATGCAATACATCGGCACCCTGATGCGTAATATCGACCCTGAACCCATACAGAATGCCCTGAAAAACATCAGACACGGTGGCTTTCATAAGACCCGTGCCTTTAAAAAAATTGAAAAATGGCGAGATGAAATCAAAAAGGGAAACAGGCAGGTTATTGAGGAGATTCTCAGCAACTGCCCTGAGGCTGAAAGACAGCGTCTGGCACAGCTTGCAAGAAACGCACGCAACAGCTATAAAACAGGAAAAGGCGAAAAATCCTCACGGACCCTCTTTCGTTATCTTAAAGAAATCTCAGATTTTTAAAGAAGGCGCGAGAACGCTTGACCCAAACTTACCATCGCCAATCGTAAAAACCCATTGGTTTCTGCATATTGTTCTATTTCAAAGTAGGGTTAATACTGAAGATGACCTGAAGCAGGGCTGCGAAAATGTAAAGTTATTTTTGCGTAGGCCTTTAACAAGAATTGCATCAATCAACCTGAGCTTTTCGCAAGGTTAGAGTAAAACTGGTCGGGCGATTGTTTAGGAATGTCGGGGACAGACATGGTAAATCGAATCCACTTTGCCTTTTTGAATATCGGCCATTTTTTCGACCATTTTTTTATGTTGGTCTTTGCCACCGCGGCGGCGCTCATCCTTTCCCACACATGGGAAATGAGTTATGCGGAACTTATCCCGTATGCTACACCCGGTTTCGTGGCCTTCGGATTGTGCGCAGTACCCGCAGGATGGGTTGCGGACAAATGGGACCGCGAGGGGATGATGATTGTTTTCTACATCGGCATTGGCCTGAGTTCAATCGGATCGGCGCTTGCAGAAACACCGCTCCAAATTGCAATTGGCCTCTTCTTGATTGGTGTCTTCGCAGCCATCTACCATCCGGTCGGTCTCGCGCTCGTTGTTCAAGGGCGTGAAAATACGGGGGTGCCGCTTGCTGTTAACGGGGTTTTTGGAAATCTGGGGGTAGCTTCCGCGGCTCTCATCACAGGGTTTCTCATCGATAATCAGGGTTGGCGTTCCGCCTTTATATGGCCGGGCATCGTGTCCATTGCAACAGGGTTGGCCTATGTAGGACTCGTTTATGCGGTTCGAGTAAAAGATACCAAGGCGGCCCGCCGCCATGTTGAAGACAAGAAGGCCCCAGACATGGGGGAAATAGGTAGACGCATGTTAGGCCGTGTTTTTGTTATCATCTTCTTTTCCACGGCGATTGGCGGGTTCGTCTTCCAGAGCACAACCTTCGCCCTGCCCACGGTCTTTGACGAGCGCCTTGTCGAGTTGGCACAGTCGGCCCCACTCGTGGGATGGTTTGCCTTCATGGTGTTCGCCATCGCCGCTTTTGGCCAACTCATCGTTGGGTATCTGGTGGACCATTTCTCTGTCCGCTCTGTGTTTGCACTCGTGTCCGGGCTCCAGGCCATTTTCTTTGCACTGATGCCGGGGATTACTGGTTGGAGTGCGGT
>JAUVRS010000248.1 GCA_030597505.1 Desulfobacteraceae bacterium | reverse complement strand
CATGGTTTATTGAGCAAATGAAGGAGCTTGTGGATCTTGAGGAAGAGATAATCAAATACAAGGGGCAAGGCATCTCTGATGATCTGCTCAAGCAGGCCAAAAAAGACGGGTTTTCCGACCGATATCTTGCCGGACTCCTTGAAATATCTGAAAAGGACATCAGGGCACATCGCACCACCCTGGGGGTTGTGGAGGGATGGCACCCTGTGCCCGTTAGCGGTGTAGAAGATGCAGCGTATTACTATTCCACCTATAATGCCACCGACAAGGTCACATCCAGCGAAAACCGAAAGATCATGGTGCTGGGCGGCGGCCCCAATCGTATCGGTCAGGGGATTGAATTTGACTATTGTTGTGTCCATGCAGCCTTTACCATCCGGGATGAGGGTCTTGAATCGATCATGGTCAACTGCAACCCCGAGACCGTATCCACAGACTATGACACCTCAGACAAACTCTACTTTGAACCCCTGACCTTGGAAGATGTCCTGAGTATCTATGAAAAGGAAAAACCAGAGGGGGCGATTGTGCAGTTTGGCGGCCAAACACCCCTTAACCTTGCCAACGAGTTGGCGGAGGCGGGTGTCAAGATCATTGGGACATCCCCCGATACCATTGACCTTGCCGAAGACAGAGACCGGTTCCGCCAGAAGATGCGTAAACTTGGGATCCCCCAGCCTGAATCAGGAATGGCAAGCACACTTAAAGAAGCCCTTGAGGTGGCGGAGATGATAGGGTACCCCCTCATGGTGAGGCCATCATATGTACTCGGGGGACGTGCCATGGAGGTGATCCATGATGAAGAGATGTTGAAACATTACGTGGCCGCTGCAGTGGATGTGTCGCCCGAAAGGCCAATTCTCATAGACAGACTGCTCCAAAATGCCATTGAGGCAGAGGCCGATGCCATTGCAGACGGCACCGATGCATTTGTGCCCGCTGTGATGGAGCATATCGAGCTGGCCGGTGTTCACTCGGGTGATTCAGCGTGTGTGATTCCGCCCATCAGCATACCTGCCAAGCACCTGGATACCATCTATGAATACACCCGTAAAATTGCCGTCGAACTCCATGTGGTGGGGTTGATGAACATCCAATACGCCATTCAGGACGATACGGTCTATATCCTCGAGGCCAATCCCCGGGCATCCCGGACGGTGCCTTTGGTTTCAAAGGTCTGCAACATATCCATGGCCCGACTCGCCACGCAGATAATGCTGGGCAAAAAATTGAGTGATCTTGATATCCGGCAGGGGTCTATTCCGCACTTTGGGGTAAAGGAGGCAGTATTTCCATTCAACATGTTCCCTGAGGTTGATCCCCTCCTGGGCCCGGAGATGCGGTCCACGGGAGAAGTATTGGGTATGGCGGATTCGTTTGGTCTTGCCTTTTACAAGGCCCAGGAGGCAACCCAGCTGGTACTCCCCTCCGAGGGGGCTGTCCTGATCACGGTGTCTGAGAAGGACAAGTCAGGTGTTGTGGAAGTGGCCCGGCAGTTTTATAATCTCGGGTTCAATATCAAGAGCACCAATGGTACACACAAGTTTCTGGCCAACCACGGGATAGATTCGGAACATATCTTGAAAATGCATGAGGGCAGACCGAATATCGTTGATGGGATCAAGAATAACGAGATACAGCTTGTGATCAATACCCCCAGCGGCAAGCTCAGCAACTATGATGATTCTTATATCCGTAAGGCTGCCATAAAATATAAAATCCCTTACATAACAACAATGGCGGCTGCCCTTGCCGCTTCAAGGGGGATTGCAGCAAACCGATCCGGCCATGGCGCGGTAAAATCCCTACAGGACTATCACAAAGACATAAGATAGACAGAGCCAAACAAGAGGTCAGTCATGGAGTTTGAAATCGCCATTGAAGGGCCTCTTTTTGCCATCTCAGCCCTTTCCCGGAAACTCAGAGCCCTTATTGTGGATAGAGAGGCGGTATTTCAATTGTTGATTTTTTGCCCTCTGTGGTATAATCAGGAAATAGCGCTACCACAAAATCAGAAAAGGGTTTCCAGAAATGCTGGAAACCCTTTTCTCAACCACCGAATTTTATAAGATTTTTGGTGGGCGTAGGAGGACTCGAACCTCCGACCAATTGATTAAGAGTCAACTGCTCTGCCAACTGAGCTACACGCCCACGTTTGTTCTTTCACTGGCGCGCCCGGCAGGATTCGAACCTGCGACCTACGGGTTCGAAGCCCGGCGCTCTATCCAGCTGAGCTACGGGCGCTTTTCAGTGACAAAACTATTTAACAGGAATGCCCTCCCGTGTCAACAGAAAATTCTTGACATGGGGAAAAAATTGTTCTAAAAAGGTTGTTTACATTTTTTTAAAAAGGGGTTTGAAAATGAAGACATATGTCGCAAAGGAGCAGGATATCATAAAACGATGGCATTTGGTAGACGCCCAGGACAAGGTCTTGGGGAGACTGGCTACCAGTGTGGCCATGCGTCTCAGGGGGAAACACAAACCCACTTTTGCTCCATATGCGGATACAGGTGATTTTGTTGTTCTTGTAAATGCGGAACAAGTGAAACTTACCGGCAGGAAATGGGCTAAAAAAATCTACTATCGGCATAGCGGCTATATGGGTGGGCTAAAACAGATAACAGCCGAAAAGTTACGTGAAAAGAGACCGCAGGATATCCTGCGTTTTGCGGTCAGAGGGATGCTCCCAAAAAACAGCTTGGGACGACGTCAGTTAAAAAAACTCAAAATTTACGTAGGCCCAAACCACCCGCATCAGGCACAAGAACCGGAAAAACTGGAGATTTAAATGACAAAGGATTTGTTTTACGCCACCGGAAAAAGAAAAACGGCCGTGGCCAGGGTCTGGATGAGACCCGGTAGTGGTCAGATAACGATTAACAAGAGGTCCATGGATCAATATTTTCCTCGTGAGTGTGACAGGATGCTCATCATGGAACCCATGAAGCTTGCCGATACCACAAGCAATTTTGACATAAATGTAAACGTAAAGGGTGGCGGCATTTCCGGTCAGGCCGGAGCCGTCAGACACGGTATCAGCAAGGCATTAGTGGTTGCCGAACCCGAATTACGAGACGTTATCAGGAAACAGGGGTTTCTGACCCGAGACTCCAGGATGAAAGAACGTAAGAAGTATGGACAACCCGGCGCACGCGCCAGATTTCAGTACTCAAAACGGTAGGTATCTTTTCCATTATTCTTGTGTAGAGCAAATGCAAGGGGAGTCCAGGGTTGGCTCCCCTTTTTTTGTTGGGGAATACCGTGACCAAAAAGAATATCAAACTGATCCTTTCTTATGACGGCACCCATTATCACGGGTGGCAACGGCAAGACAACAGTGTTACCATACAGGAGATTATAGAAGACAGGATCAGCTTAATGGCAAGAGAACCCGTTAGGGTGACAGCCTCAGGGAGAACCGATGCCGGGGTCCACGCGCTAAACCAGGTCTGTAATTTCATCACACAGTCAAGTCTCGGCCCACGAACCATCAAAAAGGGACTAAACTCACTTCTTCCGGACGATATTTCTGTAAAGGACGCAGAATCTGTTTCTCTCGAATTTCATGCCAGGTACAGCGCCAAAGGCAAGACCTATGAATACAGAATATTAAACCGAAAAGAACGCGACCCTTTCCACCGTAATTATGTGTGGCATATCCCCACATCCCTGGATCGAAACGCTATTAAAGGCTGTCTGTCTCTCCTGGTGGGACGACACGATTTCTCTGCCTTCAGGTCTTCAGGGAGCGGGAATACCAATCCCGTCCGGTCAGTGACACGGGCAGAAGTTCATGGATCTGACAATGGGCTGATGCGGTTTACCATTGAAGCTGACGGATTTCTGAGACACATGGTCAGAAACATCGTCGGCACGGTCGTGGAGGTGGGTCTTGGAAAGAGAGATCTTAAAGAATTTGAGGAGATCCTGAAGTCAAACGATCGACGACTTGCCGGAATCAAGGCACCCCCTCAGGGACTATTTCTGATGGATGTCAGGTATTAGACACGTCATTGACACTCATCCTTCCTCGGGAACAACCTATGAGGTCCTCGGAGTGGGAGGTGGGGCTGACAGAGATTCGCCCGAGGGGTCAGAGTTCCAGACACCGGGGACTCGAATGCCGCAGCCAGTGCGCCGGTCTTTTTCAATCCTGTTCTGGACGACGCGAAAACCAACCCTGTCGATGAGTAATTCCCCACAGTTATGGCACAAGGTCTTTTCCCCTTCATCCCCAGGAAGATTACCTGTGTAAACATAATTCAGTCCTGCTTTATGTCCGAGATCCCTTGCTTTTCGAACACTTTTGGAAGATGTGGAAGGGATGTCTGTAAGCCGGTAGGTAGGGTGGTAGCGGCTGATATGCCAGGGGATGTTGGGGTCCAGAGAAACAAGAAACCCGGCAAGCCTCATCAACTCTTCAGGGGAGTCATTGAGCCCAGGGATCAGCAGGGTAGTTACCTCAAACCATATCCCCATCCTTTTCATGGTCTCCAGTGTCCTAAGGACCGGTTCCAGTGTTGCCCCACATTGTT
>JAUVRS010000025.1 GCA_030597505.1 Desulfobacteraceae bacterium | reverse complement strand
CTCTATTTTGGGGGGGGATACCCGGAACTTTCCGCGAAGGCGTTATCCGCAAATACCGGATTGCGGAAGCAAATTCTGGAAAACAGCCATGAAGGGATGCCCATTTATGGGGAATGCGGCGGGTTTATGTATCGGTGTCGCGAAATGTGTGACAGTTCCGAAAATGTTTTTCCCATGGTGGGATGTTTCCCATTTCGAACCCGTATATATCCACGCTTAAAGTCCCTCGGATAGCGCGAGATTACGCTTTTGAGATCCTCGGTAATCGGGAATATTGGGCTTTGTGTACGAGGACATGAATTCCATTACAGCGGGATTGAGGATGATATGGGCAAATCCGAGGGAGAGAAAGTTTTTTCAATGACTGCAAGAACCGGTCACAAAGAAGGGGATACGGGCTGGCAGGTCAATCGGACTTTGGGCAGCTATATTCATCTGCATTTCGGGAGTCAACCCGATGCGGCCAGTTCTTTTGTCAATAGCTGTTTTAGTTATCAACAAAAAAGAAAGGCTTACCCATGAAACCCGAGGAAATAGAGGCATTAAGTTTCAAGATCATCGACCAAGAGGCAGGGGCACATGATTTTTCGCCAGATCAGTGGCAGGTCGTGCGAAGGATGATCCATACATCTGCTGATTTTGAATACAAAAACAGTGTTTGTTTCCATCCCCATGCCATAACTGTCGGCGTTGAGGCTATCCAGCATGGAAAAACCATTATCACAGACACAAATATGGCCCGGGTCGGCATCCGCAAAAATGAGCTTTCGCAATTCGGAGCGTCCGTAGAATGCCATATCAATGACGACTCGGTCCGGCAGATCGCCGCTGATTCCGGGTCAACCCGGGCCAGCGCTGCCGTGGATGCTGCACGGAAAAAAATGTCGGGTGGTATCTATGTTGTGGGCAATGCCCCGACAGCGCTGCTCCGTCTGATTGAGCTTGTCAAGGAAAACAAAAATCCGCCTGCTCTTATCATCGGTCTTCCCGTGGGGTTCGTCAATGCGGCTGAATCAAAGACAGCATTGATGGAACTGGACCTTCCGTTTATTTCAAACATTGGGCGGAAGGGGGGATCTAATGTGGCGGCCAGTGTTGTTAATGCCCTGGCCATCATCGCAGCTGGAGCATCATAAAGAACCTGTGCGAGACCGCTATATGGCATTGGTCTCGGTGATGGCTCCATTCTTGGTTAGGTGCCAAATGACCGAAAATCTGAATATAGCAAACAAGAAATATCGTGAGGAAACCATGAAAAAAAAAGGGGGGGTCTTATACGGAGTGGGTGTTGGCCCCGGTGATCCGGAACTGCTTACGCTAAAAGCAGCGCGTGTCTTAAACATGGTGGATATGGTCTTTGCAGCAGCGTCTACGAAAAATGCCTACAGCCTTGCACTAAGCATTGCCAAGCCCCACATCCCGGACGCTATACCCGTTCGGATGCTCTATTTTCCCATGACGAGTAATCAAGACGAAAAAGAAGCTGCCTGGAAAGAACATGCTGAAACAATCATCAAGCATCTGGAACAGGGTTTCAAAGTTGCTTTTAATGCCCTTGGAGATGTCATGACTTATTCTACCTTCGGGTACATTCTGAAAAACGTCCAAGAACTTGGGTCACGGTTCCCCATCATAAGCATACCGGGGATCACGTCTTATCAGGCAGCCGCCGCCAGTGTGAACATACCACTTGTTGAAGGCGAGGAATCCCTGGTGCTGACCTCCGGTGCTGGAGGGGGCGACCGCCTGCGGGAGTTTGTTGCCAAGCCCGAGTGTGTGGTGTTTCTAAAGGCCTACCGGAACGTCGAAGATATTGTTTTGGCTATTGAGGAAGCCGGGGTGTATCAAGAATCCATCGGCATTTCCAATTGCGGACAGAAAGATGAAAAAATCTTTAGGGACATAAATGAATTGGGAGATCGCCGGCCCTGTTACTGGACACTGATCGTCGCAAGACAAAAAAAAAGCAATGAGAGAAAAAAAAGCTGAACCCAAATACCGGACGCTTGCCATTTCATCCGGGGTTTCTCTGACAATGCTCATTACCGGAACCTGGCTGGCGGGTGATCTTGGTATTCACAGAATTACGGCTCAGCTTTTATGGCCGTTGATCCGTCTCATGTTTTTTATCGCCATCGGTCTTGCGCTTGGACAGGTCATCGAGGCCTCGGGTTGGACCAAAACGCTGGCAAGGCTGGCAGGCCCTTTATTTCGGTTTGGAAATCTGGGGGCGCGCTGTAGCGCTGCATTTACTACGGCTTTTTTCTCCGGCGTGTCTGCCAATGCCATGCTTCTCGAGTATTATAAAAGAGAAAAGATCACAAAAAAACAACTTTTTCTTTCCAATTTTGTCAATCAGATGCCGGCCTATTTTCTTCACCTGCCGACCACGTTTTTTATAGTTATTCCCTTGACCCGTTGGGCAGGGGCCCTTTATTTTTTGCTGACTTTTATCGCCATGGTTTTCCGGACCATTGTTTTTCTGATCTACGGCCATTTTCAAAAAGGGATGAATGTAAATGAAGAAAGGGAAAAAAGTCCGCCCAAAGATCCAAAAAGAAAGACATGGGTCGAAATATGGAAATCCATCCGGGATGGATTGCCGGCACGGGTGATTGGCATTGCTATCTATGTGTTGCCCATTTATGTCCTGGTGTATATGCTAAACGCCATGGGTCTGTTTGGGGCAGCCAGAAACTGGTTGGCCCATTATGTGGTTACAACGGTGGTGCCCATGGAATCCCTTTCCGTTGTTATCCTGAGTTTTGCCGCTGAGTTCACCTCCGGGTTCGCAGCAGCAGGAGCGCTCCTGGATGCCGGTGCATTGACCATAAAACAAACCGCCATGGCCCTGCTTATCGGTAACATTGTGGCCTTCCCGGTTCGATCGCTGCGGCATCAATTGCCCCGGTACATTGGCATTTTTTCACCCGTGATGGGAACACAGCTGTTGCTCTTGGGGCAGGGGTTTCGGATCGTGAGCATTGTTTTTGCCGGTGTTGTTTATTATGCGGTAGGATGATGAGCCCTAAAAAAGACAAAAAGCTGCGGTGTGGGTTTACAACCGGTACGGCTGCAGCCGCCGCCACAAAGGGCGCCCTTATGCTTCTTCTTGACGGTCGAGTCCCGGACCATGTGACCATTAGGTTGTTGACAGGACAGAGCATTCAGATCCCGGTTCATTCCTGCTTGAAAATTGATGACCGGAGTGCACAGTGTTCGATCATCAAGGACGCGGGAGATGACCCGGATATTACCCATAAGGCGGAGATCGGCGCCACGGTCTGTCTGTCAGATCACGCAGGGACAAAACCTTTGATCATAACCGGCGGAAAAGGCGTGGGAAAGGTCACCAAACCGGGACTTGGGATCCCAACTGGTGAGCCTGCCATAACCCGGGGGCCCAGAAAAATGATATCGGAGGCGGTTGGAGAGGTTTTAAAAAAACACCGATTCAGGGGATCCGTTTTAACCCGCGTGTTTGTCCCCGAGGGTGAGAATCTGGCAAAAAAAACCCTGAATGCAAGGCTGGGCATCCTCGGCGGGATTTCCATCCTGGGCACTACGGGTGTTGTCCGACCTATTGCCCATGAGGCGTATATTGCCACCATTGAGACAGCCCTGCCCGTGGCAAAGGCCTCCGGCCTCGACCAGGTGGTGTTGACCACTGGTCGGCGGGGTGAGCGTTTTTCGCAGAGGTGGTGGAAACAATTTCCAGAGGAATCCTTTATCCAAATCGGCGATTTTTTCAAAATGTCCCTGACCAAGGTTGCGGAAAAGAAATTTCAAAAGGCATCAATCACTGTATTTTTTGGTAAGGCCGTAAAAATGGCCCAGGGCATCCCTCACACACATGCGGCGAGATCAAGTTTGACCCTGGAGCGGTTGTCCAAATGGGCATGGGAATTGACGGGAAATAAACTTTTGTCAAACCAGATTGCCACCGCCAACACAGCGCGGCATGCCCTTGATTTTATCCTCCCCGAATTTCCCGAAGTGGTTTCCCGTGTGGGTGAAGAGATGGTGAAATGGGCCCGAACATTCGCAGGACCATCGGTTGAGATTCAGGGCGTCATTTACGGTTTTGATGGACACATTATCTTTGATTCGGAGACGACGTTATCATGAAACCGGTGACCATTATCGGAATGGGGCTTTCGCCAGAAGACCTGACAGAAAAACACAAAAAGATAATTCAGGAAGCGGATGTCCTTATGGGGGGCGAGCGGCATCTTTCTTTTTTTGAGAATACACCTGCACAAAAGAAAAAAATTACCAAAGACCTGAGAGGTGCCATAAATTTTATTCAATCGCATATAAAACAAAAGGCCATCGTGGTGTTGGCATCGGGAGACCCCCTCTTTTTTGGCGTCGGTGCCACCATTATAGATGCTCTGGGACCGGATCAGGTCCGGGTGTTGCCAAACATCTCTTCCATTGCGGCTGCTTTTTCGAGGATCAAAGAACCCTGGAGTCAGGCCAAGGTGATCAGTCTCCATGGCCGTGACAGTGAGCCGGAGCTTCTGAATGCGTTGAAAACCCATAAACGGGTGGCTGTCTTTACTGATCCGAAAAGAAACCCGGCCTGGCTGGCTGGTCTTCTTATTTCAAAAAAAGCCGGTGATGTAACCATGGGTGTGTTTGAAAGACATGGCGAACCGGAAGAAAAAATTGGATGGTATAAGTTGGCGGAGGCCGCTGTCTTAACTTTTTCAGAGCCCAATGTGGTTATTTTTAAAGGGGTAAAAAAGCGCGGAAAAAAGGCTCAAACCGCTCATCTGGGTATGGCAGGGGAACTCTTTGATCATGATGGGGGGCTGATTACAAAATCAGAAACAAGGGCTGTAACGCTTGCAAAACTCAACCTTCGCTCGCATCATGTCCTGTGGGACCTCGGAGCGGGCAGCGGGTCAATTGCAATTGAAGCCTCCGTTTTTGTCTCAAAAGGGAAGATTTTTGCGGTGGAAAAAAATCCAAAAAGAATCGAGCAGATAAAGACAAACATCAAGCGGTTTGGCGTCACCAACATCAAGGTGATCCAATCGGTTATGCCGGAGGGTCTTCAGGATCTCCCCGAACCCGACCGGATCTTTATCGGCGGTGGCGGCCGGCAGCTTGCTCGGATCGTTACGGTTGCCGTGTCTTTGATAAAACCGGAAGGGGTCATTGTGATCAATGCGGTGTTGTTGGACAATCTTGAAGCGGCCCAAAAAACCCTCCAGAATGTTGGGTTTAGTACCGAGGTGATCCAGATTCAAATACAACGCAGTAAGGTCATGCCCTGGAGCCTGAGATTTGAGGCTCAAAATCCGGTCTGGATCATCTCAGGGAAAAAATAGGATTTATCATGTCAAAAGATAATCACCCGGTCATATTTGTCGGCGCGGGTCCCGGAGATCCGGATCTTATTACTGTCAAAGGACAGCAAACCTTGAGACATGCAAATATGGTGATTTATGCAGGGTCTCTTGTTCCGGAAGCCGTTCTCAAGTGGGCACCAGTGAAAGCCACAAAGATAAGCAGTGCGTCTCTGGATCTTGGAGAGATCATCGATAAAATTGAGGGGGCTTTTCGGGGGGGAATGAGGGTCGTTCGGCTCCACACCGGAGACCCGAGTCTCTATGGCGCTATTTTTGAACAAATGGCAGCCCTGGATAAACGGGGCCTCCCCTACCAGGTTATCCCGGGGGTCACGGCAGCCTTTGCCGCTGCAGCTGCCATAGGACTTGAATACACCCTCCCGGAAGTTTCCCAGACGTTAATCCTTACCCGGATCGCCGGAAGAACGCCGGTGCCCGAGATGGAGGCCCTGGAGGGTCTGGCTGCACACCAGGCTTCCATGGCCATTTACCTTAGTGTCGGCTTTGTTGAAAAGGTGGAGGCCATCCTCAAAAAAACATACGGCCAGGACACCGGTTGTGTGGTTGCTTACCGCGTCAGTCATCCGGATGAAAAAATTGTCCGGACAACCGTTGGGCAGTTGACCGAAGTGACCCGCTCCGAAAATATTTCGCGTCATGCCCTGATCATCGTTGGAAAGGTTCTGGACGTTACGGCGGAGACATTAGAACACAAATCCAGACTGTATGATCAACATTTTTCACATGGCTACAGAGAATAGCTTTTTGTAAAATGAAGGACAGAGACAAAACCGCTATCTGGGCAGTGACTCCAAACGGGGTGGATCTGGCTGAGAAGATTGCAGAAAAAATGGAGGGTGCAGACCTGTTTTTTTTAGAGGGCCTGCCCCTGCAAGGCACAACAGTTCACCGGTTTTCGGGATTAAAGAAGGGCGTTACGCGGTATTTCAAGCAATATCCTGCACACATCTTTATCATGTCAACGGGGATTGCTGTAAGGGTGATTGCCCCCCTGATTCAGCATAAGACAAAGGACCCCGCGGTTTTGGTCATCGACGAAAAAGGTCATCATGTTATCAGCCTTCTTTCAGGACATGTGGGCGGAGCCAATGCCTTGACCGTGAAGGTGGCTCATTTGATTGATTCAGACCCGGTGATCACCACGGCCACAGATATAAATGGCGTGTCTGCCATAGATGTTCTGGCTGTGGAGAAAAATCTATTTATTGAAAACCCTGCGGCCATTAAATATGTCAACATGGCCATGATCAAAGGCGATCCCATAGAGATTTATGATCCTTATGATTTTTTGACCCGGGATCTGGTTGAAATGTCAGTAATCCCCCTTGAGGAGATGCACTCCATTCAGGACGACAATTCACCAACGGGCTCTTGTGCCGGGGTGTTTATCGATGACATCAGGGTTGACCTGCCGGGGACCATTTTGATATTGAGACCCTCTTCTCTTGTTGCAGGCATCGGGTGCAACCGGAATACCGGTTTTGATGAATTGAAAGATTTTCTGTTTGATGTGCTAAATCGTTTTAGGCTTTCACTGAACAGCCTGAGCGGACTTGTCAGTATCGACATAAAATCAGATGAAGCCGGGTTGTTGGAACTGGCAAAGAATCTGGATGTGCCTATTGAGTTTTTTTCCAAGGAACAACTCAACCGTATCAAGACAATTCAGAATCCTTCCATTCTTGTGGAAAAACACGTTGGAGTAAAAAGTGTATGCGAAGCAGCAGCAATTCTAGGCTCGAATCAGGGTCGGTTGATCGTGCCAAAACAAAACACCCGGAACATCACAGTGGCGATTGCCCGAAAAAGCTTTACGTCGTAGGTATAGGCCCGGGGAATATGGATCATCTCTCCAAAAGGGCTGCGGACGTACTCAAAGACGTTGATGTCGTTGTTGGTTATACCACTTACATTGATCTCATTCGGCCGCTCATTGACGGGAAGGATGTTGTCACCACACCCATGAAAAAGGAGATTGACCGCGTTGACGTTGCCATCAACATGAGCCTGGGAGGAAAGAGCTGTGCTATTGTTTCCAGCGGGGATGCAGGGGTGTATGCCATGGCTGGACTGGTTTTTGAAATGTGCAGAATCAAAAACATCCCCGTTATGCCAACCCGGGATGTTTCAAAAAAAAATAACCAAAGTGCCGCACTTGAAATTGAGGTCATCCCCGGTATCCCCGCGATCTGTTCCGGGGCATCGCTTTTGGGCGCTCCCGTGGCACACGATTTTGCCACCATCAGCCTGAGTGATCTTCTGACACCCTGGGAGGTGATCGAAAAACGTCTGGAAGCTGCGGCAAGAGCTGATTTTGTTATTGTCCTTTACAACCCGAAAAGCAAAAAGAGAATCTGGCAGTTGGAGGCAGCCCAAAAGATTGTGCTCCGATGGAGAGACAAAGACACGCCCGTCGGAATTGTGAGTCGCGCCATGCGGGATGGGCAGACGATTCAGATTGTCCCCTTGAAGCATCTTGACAATGCTCGCGTAGATATGCAGACCACGGTCTTTATAGGAAACAGTATGACATTTACGTACAAGGATATGATGATCACACCGCGAGGCTATGAAAACAAATATGCCATGGATATGTAACATGGCGCATCTTTGGGGTGCAAATATCTAAAACTTGAAACCTGATACTTGACGATATCCTGACATTATTGGGAGTTATCAGAATATCAACTGAGAAAGGAAGAACCATGAAGAAATTAAGCCTTGTGTGTCTGTGCCTGCTTGTTCTTGGCTGCACGCCTATCAAAGCAAAAAAGGTATTGACAATGGATCAGGTTATCATGTCAGCATCTGATTATTCAAAGAAAAACAAATTATCTCCAAGACTGACTGATATGCATTGGAACAGTTTGAAAAATATATTTACGGAAGTTGAGGGAAAATTTGACCCTCTTAAGATGAAATTTGGTTCAATCAGAACACTGCCTGCTGGAAACAAAACCGGCGGCATAATGTTTGGGCGAAGAATCATACTTGATAAATCATTAAGAAAAGGAACCTATGATAAAAATGAGAAATGGTTGGCACTGTCGTTTGTTTATGGTGCCGGTTTTAATAGGGTGGGGACGAGTTTTAATGCCAGAGCTGCTACAATTTTTAAGCGGTACGGGACAGACATTGTCAATATCGTCAGCAAGCAAAAAGAACTTTTAAATGATAATCGCGTGTTTGGTGTTATGTTGCTTTTTAAATGGACTGTGGATGAAGATACTACGGAAGCTATTATCGTAACTTCACCAAAGGCCCTGTACGAAAAACTTGGCAACCGTAATATTTCAACTCAGACGTTTTTGAACACGAGTACAGTTTTAGGATGGCAGAAAAAAGCCTTTACGGGAAAAATGAACATAGATCTAAAAAAGGCATTATAAAGCGAACGCAAGCTCTTAGGTCATTTTTCCGTAAGTTCTCAACAAGTTCGGGCACCGTGGGGTTCAGCTGTTTCTCTCCGGCGCTCTCTAAACCAGTCGTTGTAGCGTGGCTGACATTTGGGGTTTTGACGAAAGCATGGAGAAGCCAATAAGGGTTCATGAGGAGAAAACCCCAAATATCAGCCACTGCGAAAGTGAGAAGTAAATCCACTTTGAGAGAGCGCCTTCAAGAAACACCCGAACCCCACTCCAAATATCCTATTATTTCTCCCGAACTTATTGAGAAGTTACATTTTTCCGGCTTGTCCGGGTTAGGAATCAGATATGCCATCAAAAAAGGGAATAATCGCATTGATGGGGTCGGGTGAACTGACCGCGACAATGGTGGAGGTTCACAAAGAACTTCTGGCCGGATCCGGCCATCCTACAAAAGGTGTTTTTCTTGATACACCGGCGGGATTTCAGCTTAATGTGGATCAGCTGTCCGAGGGGGCCCTGAAATATTTCCGAACCCGCGTCCAACAGCCCATTGCCGTCGCTTCCTATAAATCAAACGAGTTGACCGTGCCCTATGAGGCGGAACAGGCGTTTCAGACCTTGAGGGACAGCAGTTTTATTCTAATCGGCCCGGGGAGTCCCACATATGCCGTCCGCCAGTGGAAGCAAACACCCATCCCGGAAATATTTGTCAAGGTCGTTGAAAGGGGCGGGTGTCTGGTTGCCGCCAGTGCCGCTGCCCTGACGGTGGGGCGTTTTACGCTGCCTGTTTATGAAATCTACAAGGTCGGTGAGGATCTCCACTGGGTGGATGGATTAAATACCCTCGGCAGTTTTGGACTTGATTTGGTGGTTGTCCCCCATTGGAACAATGCAGAAGGGGGAACCCACGACACCCGTTTCTGCTATATGGGGGAACCTCGTTTTAGGGAGCTCGAATCCCGCCTCCCTGATGATGTATCTATTTTTGGCCTGGACGAACATACTGCCTGCCTTCTTGACCTTGACAAGGGAGAAGCGATTGTCAAGGGGATCGGTGGCGTGGTTTTCCGTCGAATGGGAAACCAGATGCGATTTGAGAAGGGAGATAGTTTTTCTCTTGACCTGCTGCGAGGAAAAGAAACCGGGAAGGGTTGGCAACCCGTCGTTAAAGGGAATGAACCTCCAGAGCCGGCACCGGGAGAATATGATCAGGTTTTTTGGGAACGAATCCATGGCATAGAGTCGACCTTTCATCAGGGTCTTGAGAAAAACGACCCGAAAAGGGCCGTAAGTGCTCTCCTGGACCTGGACCGGGTGATTTGGGAGGCCCAGAAAAACCTTGAAAATACCGAATTTATATCTCAGGCCAGAGATCTGATGAGGGAGCTGATAGTCTCCTTGGGGATCAGACTCGAAATAAACCCAAAGGACATTGGTGACGGTCTTGCCCCGTTGGTGGAAGAGTTTTTGCGCTTGAGAGAAAGTTTTAGAGAGAATGGACAATGGGAAGAGGCAGACGCAGTTCGGGAAGGCCTCCGACGATCGAATGTTTTTGTGGAAGACACCAAGGAAGGCCCAACGTGGAAACTGGTAGTAAAGTAAACATGGGTTTGCATTAAGGGCCTGCAATATGCATTTTTTTTGCTTTCGTCGGATCTGCCTCGAAGTTGTCAAACCGGGATCGTAAGGTTGGGAAAAACAGATACGTCATATTCGGTTGGCCTGGAGAATTTTGACACTCTCTATTCTCACTGGCGCAATCGTACAGGTTCCTTAAACTGGAATCACCCTTTTGTTTTACCAGGGTTTCTGAATTCGTGGTGGGATGTATTTGGTAAGAACTTGTCACCTTCCATTTTTTCAGTGAGAGATGGGGAAAAAATAATTGGCCTTGCGCCGTTTCTGGTGCAGGGAGAAAGGGCTTGTTTTATTGGCGATAAAAACGTCTTTGATTACATGGACTTTATCGTTGCCCCCGGAAAAGGGGAGATATTCTTTTCCATCCTTTTCAAACACTTGAGAGGACAAGGCGTGACCCGTCTGGATTTGGGACCGCTTCGTCCCGATTCCACGGTCCTCACCTGCCTGCCCGGTCTGGCAAAGGGGGTGGGGTGGGAGATCTTGTGCGAACAGGAGGATGTCACGTACGAACTGGAATTGCCTGGCACCTGGGATGGGTTTCTGGACATGCTACAAGGAAAGCAACGACACGAGATAAGACGTAAACTCAGACGACTCCATGAGACGGCAAAAGTTTCATATCGATTCATTGAGACTGAACATGAGGTCCGGGAAGAAATGGAGACATTCCTAAGACTTTTTAGATTGAACAGGCCGGATAAAGCAGCCTTTATGACCCGACAGATGGCTTCTTTTTTTAGGTTATTGGGGGGGGAACTGGCCAAAGAACAAATTCTCAAACTCTTTTTTCTTGATCTGAATGGCCTGCCCGTAGCGGCTGTTATGTGTTTTGAATATAATTCCACGATGTATCTTTACAATAACGGCTATGACCAGAGATACCGGGCGGTGAGCGTGGGCTTGCTCAGCAAGGTCCTTAACATAAAAGCGAGCATCAAAAGAGGTATAAGGAAATATGATTTTTTAAAAGGAGATGAAGAATACAAACACCGTCTCGGGGGCAAACAGGTGCCTTTGTATAGATGCAGGATTACGTTCAAAAAATAGTAACTGCTCAGGTGGATAGGCTGAAGGCTGAAGACTGTTAGGAAAAAGCTCATTTTAAAGCCATGTTGGGTGCAAAAATCAAATATTTCCGCCAAAGTACGGTAATCGTGCTCTTCTGCCACCTTCAGCCTTCAGTCTAAACAGCTTCAGCCTGACTACGTGAGTAGTTCCAAAAAATAAATCATTTGCGCAGGCCCTAAAGGATTTTACCGTGCCAGACCTTGGAAAAACAAAACTCAATATTGTAATGCTCAGCGTTCATTCCAGCCCCGTGGGACAACTGGGGACAATGGATACCGGAGGTATGAGTGTTTGTTTGCGTGAAATCGCTCGGGAACTGGGGAGTCGGGGCCATCGAGTTGATATATATACGCGTCTTCGTGATCCAGAATCAAAAGAGATCCTGGATCTATATAAAAACGTACGGCTTATTCATCTGAAAGCAGGTCCTTTGGGTCATCTGGATAAACGGGCGGTTTATCCACACTTGGAAGATTTTTTTAGAGAAATGGAGGGGTTTAGGTCGAGCCGGGGCATCCACTATGATCTCATTCACAGCCACTACTGGCTATCCGGTCGGGTGGGAGGCTGGGCCCAAGATCACTGGCGCGTCCCGCATCTTGTTACATTTCATACCCTTGGTGCAGTGAAAAACGATACACCGGGTGTTGAACAGGAACCGGAGCCACGTGTAACCACTGAGAGACATCTTGCCCAAACGTGCGACCGAATTTTGGCAGCCACGGGGAAAGAAAAACAACAAATAATCGACTACTATGGCGTTTTGCCGGAGAAGATCAGTGTAATACCTTGTGGTGTCAATCTTGATCTTTTTTCTCCCATGGACAAGGCCATTGCGCGGCAGGAGTTGGGCCTTGATCAAAAAGGACCGCTTCTTTTGTGTGTTGCGCGATTTGCGCCGTCAAAGGGCATAGACAGACTTTTGGCGGCCATGGTTTCTCTAAAAGATTCTCAGGGGGTCCGGCTGCTGATCATCGGAGGCGACGGCCATGGCGATCCTGTTTCTCGAGATCTGAGGAAAATGTGCCAAGAGAATAGGATCGAGGATGTTGTCACGTTTAAGGGGAGAGTTGAACAGGAAAACCTACCCGTATACTATAGCGCCGCAGATATGCTGGTTGTACCGTCTCGTTATGAAAGCTTTGGGTTGGTGGCGCTTGAGGCGCTGGCCTGTGGTACACCCGTGGTTGCGACCCGTGTGGGCGCAATGGGAGACGTTATCGTAGAAGGTGAAACAGGCCATGTAGTTCTCAATGGTTCTCCGGTGTCACTGGCAAAAGATATCGACAAATTCATGACCTTACTACTCCGTGCCACATCCCCTTTATCTATCCGCACATCGGTTAGAAGATTTGCGTGGTCAAACGTGGCAACCACTATATCCGAGGCATATCTTGACGTCCTGAGGGAACAGAAAGGTGTGTAGGTCATAAAATTTTGGAGGTCGATTGTGAAAACAAAAACAGATATCATGATAATAGCTGCTCACCCTGATGATGCTGAGTTTGGCGTTGGAGGCTCAGTTGCACGCTGGACAAAAGAGGGGAAAACAGTTGTATATGTAGTATGTACCAACGGAGACAAGGGGACGAGCGATCGTGACGTAGATCCGGAGCGCTTGGCCGGAATTCGGGAAAAAGAACAGATAGCCGCTGCCAACCTGCTTGGAGTGCGTGAAGTGATATTTTTACGATATGTGGATCAGGGTCTGGAGGATACCCCAGAGTTTCGGAAGCAAATCGTTCGGCAGATTAGAGTCTATCGACCCAGGATCGTTGTGACGTCCGATCCCTATCGGCGATATATCTGGCACAGGGATCACCGCATCACGGGACAGGTGACCCTCGATGCAATTTTCCCCTATGCAAGGGACCACCTTGCATATCCCGATCTATTGGCCGAAGGCCTTGAGCCCCACAAAGTAAAGGAGATCTGGTTTTGGGCTTCGGAAGACATCAACCATCGCTGCGATGTGACCGACACCTTTGACCGCAAGATCGCTGCCTTACGCTGTCACGAAAGCCAGATAAAGGAACTTGACAACCCAGAGGCGCAAGAATGGCTTCGGCAGCGATGTGCTGAGATGGCCGAGGGAGAGAAGTTTGAACTGGCAGAGGGGTTTCACCGGGTGGAGATATCTTGATTACCCTTAAACTGTCAGCTATTGCAAAATGTTATAGTAGATAATTAAATTGATACATTGAAGACCGTTTTAGAAAAGACACAATTTTAGATCACGGGCCAATACCTCAGCGGTCGTAAAATGTATTCCGTGTAGCCCGACCCGTGTCGCGGCCTCGACATGCTGGATGGTATCATCTATGAACACTGCCTGCTTTGGCCTTACACCCAATCTCTTGACTGTCGTTTCAAAAGCCACGGGATCGGGTTTTATCACACCTTCATCACCGGAACAAAACACCACGTCAAACAGATGATGTAACCTCCATTCAACCAACCATCGAGTCAAACCCGAGGGGGCATTGGAAAGTATCGCCAACTTGTAGTGGCCCCTTAGTCCGTGGATGATCTTTAACACCTCTTGGTTAACCGCCTCATGGGTGTGATAACGTCGGCGGAAATCCTTAATTTTCTCAGACGTTGTAAGCCCAAGGACGGGGCCAATAACCTGCCAGAACTCGTCGAGGGTTATTCGGCCGAGGAGTGCATTCTGCCAGGCATGGCTGTCAAACATCTTGACGTTGATTGTGTCTGGTTCGAGCCCCAATTCTTTTTCAAAGGACCGAAACAGGGATGCGGGTTTTTGGGCGGATATGACCCGGCCAAAATCAAAGATAACGGCCTTTATCATAGATACTGTGCCTTGGGTGTTAATTGCTGGGTGTTGATGAAACTGCGCTATTCTGTAATTCTCATTTAAAATGGGTCGCGAAAGAACCTATTTCATGTCCCGGATACGCACCTCGATATCTTGGACGTCCTTTAATAACGCCATAATCTCTGACGTGTCTGTATTCCCAAAGTGATATGGGTAAAGTATTTTTGGTTTAATGGCCTTTGACGCATCTGCCACCATTTCCGGTGTCATGGTGTAAGGAAGATTCATCGGCAGGAATGCTACATCAATATCCTTCAATTTCTTTATTTCCGGAGTGTTTTCCGTATCTCCTGCCACATAAACCCGTTTGTCTCCAAAGGTGATGATATAGCCATTTCCCACCCCCTTTGGATGGAAGGGAACACCCTTGCTGCGCATGTGGACTATATTGTAGGCAGGGACGGCCTCAATTTTCAAACCCCCAATAGTCTTAACATCCCCATTATCCATCACCACAGCACCCTTGACCCGACTTGCACAGTTTTCTGTCAACACTACCTGGGTCTTCTCAGTTCGGATTGATTCCAATGCTTTCGGGTCAAGGTGGTCACGGTGCCCATGGGTTATCAGGATCATATCGGCCTTTGGCATTTTGGAATAATCGGCCAGCCTGCCCCATGGATCAATGTGGATGACCTTCCCGGCGAAAGCAAGTATCAGTGTGCCATGTCCCACAAACGTGATTTCCAGATCACCAGCGTTTGTCTTGATGACATCCCTTGCAAATT
>JAUVRS010000332.1 GCA_030597505.1 Desulfobacteraceae bacterium | reverse complement strand
GCGCCGATTGAGCGAAACCACAGGAATAGCAACACTCTTCCGAGGATTTCACGATTGAGGCGCGGTCGAAGATGATCTGAAGATGGCATGCGAAAATGTGAAGTTATTTTTGCGCGAGCCCTTAGTATCGGAAATCTCATCCATTGGTCGTTTTTTATCCGACGCTTGTCCAAAAAGCAACCATTTTGAGAGCCAATTAGCATCGAGTGCCGGTGAACTCAACATCGCTTCACGAAACCATTGCCATACAGCCCCCCTAATGAACCTACTCAGGTGGATAGGCTGAAGGTCCCGCGGAACGCGAGATTAGGAAAAAGCGTATTTTAAGCCATGTTTGGAGCAAGAATCAAATATTTCCGCCAAAGTACGGCAATCGTGTTCTTCTGTCCTCTTCAGCCTTCAGTCTAAACAGTTTCAGCCTGACTACGTGAGTAGTTACGTACAAATATAGATAATAATGACTTTTTTGATTTTTCGATATCAATTGTATCAATAGCTTACACGACATAGCCACCCTGGGGACATAAAAAGGGCGGGGCGGTTTTTCAAATGTTTTTTCTCAGCTGACTTAAAAGAACCCTTAGGTATCGAATGCTCGAAAGAATAAGTGATAAACCGATGCCCGTATATAGAATGGACAAATAGGGTTTGGGTATCGATGAGTTGCGGAACAATATTCCCATGGTTGCCATTACAGCTACGATTATATAACTTTTCCATGTCATAAAGGAAAAAACGCACTTTTTTCCCTCCATGGGCAATATTCGTCTCAAATTGATATCTACAATTTTTAAGAATCCAAAATGGTGTATGAGTAAAGCTGCGGCAACACCCAGCCCGACAAACACAAAAGAACCCCCATTTTGAGACGTATGCAACCAGGAGTATGAGAATGATAAAAGCATTGTACCAACGCCAATCCACATAAGGCCGGCCAGAAATAGCAAAACACGCTTATCCACCGCCGGTTTGAACTTTTTTTTATTTATACCCATAATGTATTCTTTACACCCCATCCTCAGGCCATCGGTGACCTGACGGTCCATCTTTATTTGGCTCTCATTTTTTCTTTGAGTTTATTGATCCGTTTTTCTTGTTCTCTGATGGCCTGATACGCCTCATCAATGGAAACCCTGTGGAAATTCACCGTATCTCCTGGTTTCACTTGTCCCAGGAAGGGGAGATCTGCAGAGGCAATTGTTGCGATCTTTCTGTATCCGCCTGTTACTGTTTCGCCCAGAATAATAATGGGCTGAGCATCCCCCGGTATTTGTATGGTCCCGGGGACAACCCCCTCAGAAATGATAGATTTCCCGAGATTTTTTTTTGCCTCTATGGGGGGACCGGCAAGCCTGATCCCGGTGCGATCGGATTGAGGGGTGACCCGAAAAGTAGCATCCAGAAATATTTCCCTGGTCTTTGAGGGGAAGTGGTCATCTTGAGGCCCAAAGATTACCCTGATAGACTGATCTGCGGGGTCAGCTGGAATGTCGTCCTCTTGAAGCGCCCATGTCTCTGTCTTGGGTGAGCAATGGGACGGATTTGAGAACAGGATGTCTCCTGCCCGCAGGGATCTTCCCTCAAAGCCACCAAATCCCGCAGAAAGGTTTGTGGATTTGCTTCCCATAATGCTTTTTACGTGTATCCCGCCTGTGACGGCAAGGTAGGCCCGGCAACCGTTTCTAAGACCTTTAAAAGACAGAACTTCACCTTTCCTGATAAAATGGGAACACCACATCTTTAGGGGGTCTGCATTGATATGAGGATAAAGGTCCGCCCCTGTAACGACGATTTCCGGATCAATAAGACCCATTATCCTGGGGCCTACGACAGTGATCTCCAGACAAGCCTCATTTTCGGCGTTGCCTACAAGCAAGTTTCCGATCCTGAGCGAAAACGAGTCCATTGCACCGCTAACGGGGACCCCATAGGCCCCAAACCCAAACCGGCCGCAATCCTGGACAGTAGTGAGCGGCCCTGGCGCAAGGATTTCAAAGGTCTTTACTGCTGCCAATTGACCAATTCCTCCTCTTTAATGGCATAAAACTTGACCTGGTCACCCATTTCCAGGAGACCCGGTGGCCATCTCGCAGAGTCAAAAAGTATCAAGGGAGTCCATCCGATTATCTGCCAACCACCAGGGCTCTGGGTGGAATATATTCCTATTTGCTTCTGTGCCAACCCTACTGACCCACGGGGCACAACCGTACGTGGCGTTTCCCTCCGAGGCGTTACGATCTCCTCAGGAAGCTCTCCCATATAAGGATACCCCGGCATAAACCCGATCATATATACATGATAGGTATGCCCTGTGTGGAATCGAATGACTTCTTCGGGGGTAATCCCGTGATAGTCGGCTACCCATTTCAGATCAGGGCCATATTCACCGCCATATACTACCGGAACTTCCATTGTTTTGGGTTCAGGGAGCTGAGACGGGTCTAAGGTACGCAGGAGATGCTGGACCTCCTCCTGGATCTGTCTCAAAGTGGTCTCCAGCGGGTCAAAGATAATGAGCAGGGAGCGATAACCGGGAACGGTGTCTAGGACTCCTACCAGCGGATCGGTTTTTAAACCAGCGAAAAGTTCTCTGACCTTTTGATTGACGTCAATGTCTATTTCGTCTCCCACCTCGACAAGGAGAGAACAATCACCCATTTTTCGATACACAGGATTCTTAAAGAGCATAAAAAGCGCCTACAGGAAGGTACCCATGGGAACTACTGCAATGCCTGAGTCGAGTAGAGAGTCTTTGATTTTTCTTACAAGCACCACCGCTTCGGGGTTGTCTCCGTGTACACAAATGGTGTCAGCGTCAAACCCGATCTCGCTGCCATCTTTGGCAACCACCACTCCCTCGATAACCATCTTGATGACCCTTTTGGCCACCTCTTCAGGGTTGTGGAGGACAGCCCCTGCTTCCCGGCGGGATACAAGGG
>JAUVRS010000268.1 GCA_030597505.1 Desulfobacteraceae bacterium | reverse complement strand
ACCAATAAAATTGACAGGGAAGGGTTGATCAAGGTTCTTAAAGAAGAAGGCATCACGGGAAAACCGACGACTTACTCTCTCGAGGGCATCCGGTTGGACAGTTTGAGGGGCCCTGCCAACGTGTTGAAAAGTTTTCAAGATGGTCTGTTTCAGGTGCAGGGCGAGGCAGCCCAAATCTGTTCCCATCTGATCTCCCCCGCCCCGGATGACGTTATCCTCGATTTATGTGCAGGGCTGGGAGGGAAATCCACCCATATGGCACAACTTATCGGGGACAAGGCCAGGATCGTTGCCCTTGACATTAGCCACAGCAGACTGGTAAGGCTTTCACAGAGCTCATGCCGGCTCGGGATCTTGCCTATTGAGCCGGTGGTTGCCGATGCCGTCAATCAGCCGTCTTCTTTGTTTCGCAGAACCTTTGATAAGATCCTGATAGACGCCCCCTGTTCCGGTCTGGGTGTTATTTCAAAACACCCCGATGGAAAATGGACGAGAAATGAAAGCGATATTAGGAGGCTGGCCCGACTGCAGAAAAACATTCTGAACCAGGCTGTTCCGCTCCTCAAAATGGGGGGGTGGATTCTATATGTGACCTGTACCATCTCAGGGGAGGAAAACGAAGGGGTAGTCCATGATTTTTTGAAAGTAAATAGCGGGATGGCATTGGAAGACCTGAGCGATTTTGTGCCTGAATGGTGCACAGGGTTGATAGACGAAAAAGGTTTTTTTAGGACCATTCCGCATGTCAACGGAATGGAGGGGTTTTTCGGGGCCCTTTTAATCAAGAAAAACACTGGCCAGAAGGCTGTCCGAGAATGAGATAGTTTTTTCAAGATCAGGCCTCCGGCCCGGAGGGGAAGAAACAGAGGAGAGGAATCTATGGGAAAAATAGCACCCTCGATACTTTCGGCGGATTTTTCCCGTCTTGGAAAAGAGATCAGGGAAGTGGAAAACGCCGGGGCTGATTATATCCACATAGATGTGATGGATGGCCATTTTGTCCCCAATATAACCATTGGCCCCATGATCGTTAAGGCCGTCCGCCGGGTCACGGATTTGCCCCTTGATATCCATCTGATGATTTCCGATCCGGACCTGTTTGTGGATGGTTTTGCGAGGGCAGGGGCCAGCATCCTGACAGTCCATGCGGAGACCCTCAATCATATCCACAGGACGGTTCAACACATAAGGGATAAAGGGCTCAGACCAAGCCTTGCCTTGAATCCTGCCACACCCCTGAATGTTCTTGACTATATCCTTGATGACCTGGATATGGTGATGCTTATGACAGTCAATCCTGGATTTGAGGCCCAGAAATTTATCCCTGGGGTCATCCCTAAGATAAAAGAGGTGAGGGAGATGATCGATAGCAGGAATCTGGATGTCGATATAGAGGTTGACGGGGGGATTGGCCCGGACACGATTGGCCTGGTGGCAGGGGCTGGTGCAAATGTCTTTGTGGCGGGGTCTGCCATTTTTCATAGCAAAGATTATGAAAAGACCATCCGTGTGATGCGGGAGAGGATCAAAGGTCACGGGGACGGAAATGGTTGATCCTTCATGGATATAAGATCAGTAGAAATAAAACAGGATATGCCGGGGTTTAATTCTTTTTTTGTTTCCTGGGTCTGTCAAGATGGTTTTAACATTGTCGTTGACGTGGGGCCGGCCAATACGGCAGATCGACTCGTTGAATCCCTCACGGCCCAGGGCCTCGAAAGGGTTGACTATGTCCTTCTAACCCATATCCATATCGACCATTGCGGCGGATTGGGGGGCCTGCTGGCGCATTACCCCATGGCAAAAGTTATCTGCCATGATACGGCCATAACGCATATGGTAGACCCTTCAAAGCTCTGGAACGGCAGTCTGAAAGTGTTGGGGGAGGTTGCCAAGGCATACGGGCCCCCCAGGCCCATTCCGGAGAAGAGACTGATTCCGCACAGCGTGTGCGACCTAGAAGATCTGGTCATAATCGAGACCCCTGGTCACGCAATTCACCACCTGAGTTATGTTTACAGGGATCGGCTTTTTGCGGGGGAGGTAGGGGGGAACTATTTTATTATCGAGGATACGGAATACCTACGTCCCGCAACGCCCCCCAGATTCTTGTTTGAGGTTTGCCTGAGTAGTATCGACCGACTGCTTTCGCTCAATGACATGCCCATATTCTTTGGACACTTTGAACAGGCAGAGAGCTCCCACAGGTTGCTGGGGATATCTCGTAAGCAATTGATGCTCTGGAAGGAAATAATTTATGAAGAGGTGTCAAAGGGGGATCAGGAACTTCTGGAAAGATGTATGGATAGGCTGATAAAAAAGGACCCGACCCTAAATGGGCTGGGGAGGATGAAACCGGACGTCTTGAAACGAGAGAGGTTTTTTATGGCCAATGCCGTAAAGGGTTTTTTAGGGTATTTCAAAGAAAGGGATGGCTAGACAAGCGTTATGAAAAACAACAACCATTTTGAAAAAGGCAATTTTAAGACCCTTGTGGAGACGGACGGTGAGGATCGAATTCAAGACAGACTGAATATCATCGATGTCTTTTTGGGTACGGAAGAACACGTCACGATCGAAGAGATGTGTATACTTCTTTCAAAAAAAGGATATGAATACGAGGGTGAATTTGTCAGAAAATGTATGAACAGGATGGCGGATCTGGGGTTTGCACAAAAAAAACAATTCAAGGATCAGCCCATACGTTATGAGCATCGACATCTGGGCAGACACCACGATCATTTTATTTGTACCAAATGTGGCAAGATTGTCGAATTCGCCGACAGAGAAATGGAACTGGTGCAGGCAAGAATCGCGGCAAGCCATGGGTTTCATATGCTTCAGCACCGGATGGAGATCTACGGTCTTTGCTCTGAATGTCTGGCCCAAAGAAAACCCCTGATACCCCTGGCCCTGGCCAAACCGGGCGAAAGGGTCTTGATCAAGGAGATGGCCGGTGGAAAGGGCTCCTTGTCACGGCTTTCATCCATGGGGTTAAGACTCGGGGATCAAATTGAGATTATCAATAACACCGGGAAGGGGAGAATCATCCTGGGCCATGACAATATGAGGCTTGCCATCGGAAGAAGTATTGCCCAGAAGATCGTGGTCTCGGTGGCGGATAAGGAAGCGCCAGATTAAATCGTCACGTGATTCTTTGTAAAAACTGTCTCAACCTGTCCCTGATGGCCCTTATAAGTATTTCTCCACTACTTCGATAATTATACTGGTCTCTTTCGTCCTGGGAAACCGCATCAGGGATATGACGCAACTTTAGTTTGATGATGGCCATGTAGTCATCCAGGACAAATCTTCGAAAGATCAGATCTAAAGGGGAGATCCTGAATTCTCCTTCGGAGATAGATGCCCCCCAGTCGATGACGTAGGGCTGACCATCATCGCCCAGCAGGGTGTTGGGGGCCCTCTTTAAATCACAGTGAGCCACACCCCTTTTGTGAAATTCGTCCACCAGGGTTTTTAGGGCGAAAAAAAACGACTCAGGAAGTCTTACCTCCTTTTCGAGATTTTCAAGACTCCTCCCCTGTATCTCCTCTATCACCAGGGCAAGCCCGTCAATTATCCGATAGAGCGTTGGCACACCTCTTAAGCCCTTCAGTTTTTTAAAGGCCTTGCTTTCCCTCCAGACCAGAAAGCGACCAACGGTATTTCTAAAAACAAACCTGTTGGCGCTGTAGTCCTTCACCACTGCCCGTACCCCGTTTTTCTCCACAACCCGAATGGCGGGTCTTGTGCCGGAGGGCGTCCTCACAATACCGCACTGCTTTTTGGGGAGATCAGAGAGCTTTAGTTCATCAAACATAATTCGTTACTCACGTTGAATGATATTTAAAATAGGCAGCACAAGTCCCTTCACTCGAAACCATGCAGGGGCCAATGGGGTTTTGGGGTGAACAAATCTTCCGGAAGAGCCTGCAATCCAGGGGTTTGGCGGTTCCCGTCAGGACCTGGGCACAGCGGCACTCCCGGGGCTCTTTGGCAGGCGGGACATAAAGATCAAACCGGGTTCTGGCATCAAGGTCTGAGAATTTGGTGTTTATTGCCAACCCGCTCCCGGGTATGGTTCCAAGACCCCGCCAGGGGGAGGCGCAGGGCTCAAAAAGCTCATTCATT
>JAUVRS010000185.1 GCA_030597505.1 Desulfobacteraceae bacterium | reverse complement strand
TTTGTTGTTCCCACCGACCTGCCAGGATTTGTCATCAGCAAGAAACTGGACAAACTAGGCATGAGATGCAGTGACACGGCCGAGCTCTTTTTTGACGACATGAGGGTGCCTGCGAAGAATCTGATAGGTGACGAGAGTGAAGGCTTTGTTATTCAGATGAAACAATTCCAGCATGAACGCTTTTACGCATTGCCCGTGGCCTATATCGCCGCCAGGGACACGATAGACATGACAGTTGAATATATCAAACAGAGAAAGGTCTTTGGCAAACCCCTGATTGCAAACCAGGTTTTGAGACACAGACTTGCTGATTGGGTCACTGATATTGAATGTCTCAAACAATTAACCTATCACATCGTCAGAATGAAGACAGAAGGGCTTGATACCACCCGGGAGATATCGATGGGGAAACTGGTGGCCGGTCAACTGAGCTTTAAGGTCAGCAACGGGTGTCTGCAAATGTTCGGCGGAATGGGCTATATGAATGAATCCTTGATCACCAGAAATTTCAGAGACACACGCCTGCTCTCCATCGGCGGCGGTGCCGAAGAAATCATGAAGGAAATCATCGCCAGGGCCGAGGGATTTTAGCGCAGTGGATCACGACTTGATCATGATCAACATCATTTTAAACCTTTCTATTGCCTTTAGGGCATGAGGTTCGTTTGCTGGCATGATGATCATGTCACCCTGTTCCAGAATGTTCGGGTTGCCGGAAATTGAGATTTCCGCTTTTCCATCGAGAATACACACCATTGCATCAAATGGTGCCGTGTGTTCGCTTAGCCCTTGGCCTTGACCAAATGCAAAAACGGTTACCGTTCCCGTTTTTTTTTCCAGCAACGTCTTACTCACAACCGATTGTTCTTGATAATCCACCAGATTTACTAATCTTTGTACGTCAACGGGTTGAGTCATTGTTCTCTCCTTTCTCTTGATCAAAACAGTTTTTTTTAACCTTTTCGAACAATTTTTCAGTTTGTCGTACCACAGGTCACTTTCTTTGTTTTTCTTTTTGACGTCTTCTTTTCTTCCTCTTCTTCTCCCAATTCTCGTGGTCATCGATTAGCGCTCGTACGCTGTTTTCCGCTTTTAGAGGTTTGACAGAGTGGGCATAATCTTTTTCACCGATCTTTATAACTTCAATATCTTTGGTTAAAAACTTCTGAATATCCTCAAGACGTTCTTTTTCACCCTTACTGCAAAATGAAATTGCGGTTCCTTTATTTACTCCTCGCCCGGTTCTTCCCACTCTATGAACATAGTTCTCAGACTTTTCGGGTAGGTCATAGTTTATGACATAATTGACATTCGGAATATCAATTCCACGTGCTGTTACGTCTGTCGCAATCAAGATATTACAATCCCCAGCTTTGAATTTCTTCATCACGGCAGACCTTTCGTTTTGATCCTTTTCGCCATGGATGGAAAAAGTGTTTATCTGCACTCTCCCCATGGCTTTTGCCACTCTTTCGGCACGAACCCGTGTTCTTACAAACACAATGATCTTGCTGTCAGAATTATCTCTAATAAATCTTTCCAGGAAAAACCGTTTGTCATCCATTTCAACAAACATGACAAAATGCGAGACATTTTTTGAGACAGGGTCTTCCGGAGATATCTGAATTCGTATGGCAGAACTTTTCACCTGTGAAAAAGCAAGTTTTTTGATCTCTTTATTTATTGTGGCTGAAAAAAAGAGGGTTTGATGTTTTCTCGTGAGCATTTTCTTTACATATTTAATATCATCGATAAACCCCAAGTCCAGCATCTGGTCGGCTTCATCAAGTACAAGGGTATCGATATTTCCTAATTTAATATATTGTTGATTTATTAGATCAAACATACGCCCCGGAGTTGCAACAAGTATGTCTATGCCATTCTGAAGTTTTTTAATCTGAGGATCCTGTTCAACACCGCCATAAATTGGAAAGGCTTTTACTTTGGTGTGTTTTGCCAGGCTTTTAAAAACTTCGCCGATCTGGAATGCCAGTTCACGCGTCGGAACCATAACAATGCATTTAATACCAGCAGAACGTTTACTGCTCTTGTCGCTGTGAATTCTATTAATGATGGGAATAGCAAATGCTGCGGTTTTCCCCGTCCCTGTTTGGGATATGGCAAAAACGTCTTCACCCTTCATTATTGACGGAATTGCTTTAAACTGTATATCAGTCGGTCTCTTAAACCCGAGTTGCGATAAATTCTTCTTGATTTCTGCTGAAATATAGTATTTCTCGAATTTCATAGTCTTTTCATGGTTTAGGTAAATACGCAAAAAATTCAAAAAATATCGGAACTCAATTGTTGAAAATAGCCGTTTATGGATAGACCCTGGATAGTGTGGGTCCGACCCCACTTACGAACCTACGCTTGTTTGATCTGTCTCAAAGCCATTTCCCGAAGTTCGGCTTTCTTGACCTTGCCCGAGGCCGTCATGGGATAATCTTCAACAAAAACCACATGCCGGGGGATTTTGTAGGAGGCGATTTTCCCTTTGCAATAGTCGACCACTCCCCCCTCGGTCAGGCGATTACCCGCCTCCAACAGAACAAAGGCAACCCCAACTTCTGAAAGCCGCTTGTCAGGATATCCCACGATGACAACTTGTGCAATCGCAGGATGACCCAGCAAAAAGGCTTCCACCTCCATGGGGTCTACATTTTCCCCTCCAATCTTAAGCATCTCCTTAAATCTCCCCATAAACCGCAGATGACCGTCCTGGCGCATCACCCCCATATCACCGGAATGTAGCCACCCGTCCTCATCGATGGTTTTGGCCGTCGCCTCCGGGTTATTATAATATCCCTGCATCACCAGATAACCCCGTATGAGGATTTCTCCGGGTGTGTCCGCGGGCTGCTCCTCCCCTGTGTCGGGATGGATCACCTTGATTTCACAACCCGGGGTCGGAAAACCGGATGCCTCGCAGCGTTGTTCGTCACTGGAGGACAGAAAAGAAAGCGACGCGCCCCCCCCTATTTCACTCATACCAAATCCACTCAGAAGATTTGGACATAGGGTTTTGTTCGCGGCCCGGGCAATGGGTAACGTGCTGTTCATGCCTGCCGCCAAAATCCCGGTTCGTAAGCTGCTCACATCTCTCAAATCCCTTTTCTGTTGTTCAATCAGATCACTAAAATGGGTGCTGAACCCATACAACAGACTGGCCTTTTCTTGTTCCAGCAAGTCGAGACTCTCCGCAGGATCGAATCTTTCGGTGAGGACCATTCGGGCACCGGTCAGCATTGACATGAGTGCACCTTCCGTCAGGCCGTAGGTGTGAAAAAGCGGCAAGTACATGAGAATTATGTCCTGAAAGGTGATACCCATTCGATTGGCCCTGTCCGTGAGCAGTCTGATCACATTGTGGCAATGCATGACCCCTTTTGGGAAACCGGTGGTTCCGGAGGTGTACATTATATATACGGTGTCGTCCGGATTTACGGCATCAGAGCGTTTCTGAAGCGTTTTATTGCTGACGACGTTACCCATCTCCAATACTTCGGGCCAGGAACAGGCCCCGCTGTATGTTTTTTTGCTTAGGATCAAAACCCTTTTTAAATGAGAAAATACAGGGTCACATATCTCCCTGTTTTGCGATTCAGGAAGTGATGGGAGTATTTCATGGATCATGGAGATATAATCGATGGGGCCTGAGCGATCTACCGCGATCAAGGTGGACGAATTGGACTGTTTCCATAAATAGCCCGTGTCCAAACTCCTGAGAAACGTGTTGATGGGCACGATAATCGCACCTATTTTGGACACGGCGAAAAAAAGATGGATGAATTCCGGACAATTGGGTACCCAGAGGCAAATTTTTTCTCCCGGTTGAACTCCCAATTGGATCAACCCCTTGGCTGCCCGGTTGATGTCCTGGGCCAGTTGGCGGAAGTTCCACCGTTTGCCCTTAAAATAGAGACCTTCTTTGTCTCCGAATTTTCTTGCGGCACGGTCCGGTAAGGACCCGATCGTCAGCTTTTCAAACCAATCCGTCATTAGAACCTCGTCTAATTTTCCACCATTAAATCCTTGCCATATTTTTCTCCACAGTGTATTTTTTTTGTCACTGATTGCTTGAAAATATGGCATAAAATTGGTCAGACGGCAACATCATTTACGGATAAAGTTTTTGCAATCTTTAAAGAAGAAGGAGGCTGATATGTTCTACGAAGTCGAGATTCCGGAATCCACATCAGGTAACAGACAGATTTCCGCCATGGCAGTCCTGAATCCTGCTGAATCCAGGCGTCTTCTGGCCAAAGCCACGGTCGCGGCCCCAGAGGTCCAGACGGCTTGGAAAAGTGGGATGATAATCATTGCCAGGGGGATTACCAGCGCCTATATCAGCGAGGAACTCTTTGGGGACACGGTGGAGCCCAAAGGTGCCCAGACGGTCGGCATTATCTGCAATGGGATCACAACTGCCTATAAGGGCGCTCCCCCCTGCACGCGGCACGTTATCAGAGAGGGGAAAGTGGTGGAGGGTGCTGACTCTAATGTCGAAATATTAAACTTTGGGCCCGACGATGTTTTTATAAAGGGAGCCAATGCCGTGGACAACGAAGGTATCGCCGGGGTTTATGTCGCTTCGGTCAAAGCCGGCACCATCGGGATGGCTTGGCCAATAGTCAGCCCCAGAGGGTCCAGTCTTATCATCCCGATGAGCCTTGAAAAGCTGGTTCCCTCGGTTATTGAGGCTGCAAAACATACTGGCCTCTACCATTTCAAGTATAGCACAGGTGTGCCCATAAAGCTTATCCCGGTGCCTTTGGCCAAGGTGATCACTGAAATCCAAGCCTTTGCCATTTTGGCGGGTGTCAGGGCTTATCATTTAGGCTCAGGTGGTGTTGGCGGATCCGAGGGGGCAGTGCATCTGGCCCTTGAAGGTGATGAAAAGAGTGTGGAGAAGGCCTTCGATATCGTCAAGTCTGTAAAGGGGGAACCGCCGGTGAGTCTGCCGGATACATTCTTTTTGAATTCGCCGGCAGATTATGATTACGATGCAGCGGCCCAGTTGGCAACGTTGGGAGGGGTCTGATCCAGACCCCCTTCACTATCGTTTCTAAAAAATATGGTTGACTTCTTGACCACATGGGGATTATGTAGCTCAGGGCTTGCCCAAAGCATCAAAACAGAATTCATTTCTTGTTGAGAAAAAATGGGCGGAACTTGATTCTGTTTTCAAAAACAACAGTTTTTGGTTGTTGGTTTTTTCAAAATGTTTGGAAGGGAGGCTGAATATGAAAGAAGCCTTGTATTATGTGGTAACGGATGTGAAGGACGTCGTGAAACTGTTGGCAGAATACCGGGAGCGAGCAGTTATCCTTGCCGGAGGGACTGACCTCGTTCCCAAGATCAATACTTACAGTTTTAAACCGGAGGTTCTGATTTATATCGGAAAACTCGGTCTGGATTATATTAAAGAAGAAAACGGAAAGATTTGCATAGGGGCGGCCACACCCATGGCCAAAATTGTTACCAATGAGCTGCTCGCCCAAAAGGCGACCGCTCTGGTCGAGGCAGCCAGCAAAGCAGGCACTGCCGCCGTGCGCACGACCGCAACAGTTGGAGGGAACTTAGCCAATGCGTCGCCGGCTGCGGACTTGGCGACCCCCCTTCTGATTTGCGACGCAGAGGTTTCACTGATGAGTGCCGAGGGAACCCGGGCTGTTCC
>JAUVRS010000015.1 GCA_030597505.1 Desulfobacteraceae bacterium | reverse complement strand
AGCAGAAAATAATGAAAACACCCGCCTTTACGCCGGCAAATTGAAGGTGATCCAAGATGAGATGGTGGCGTAACTAGGAAAAATACATTTTTTTTACTAAAAATGATTATGTTGTGATTTTTCTTGCAAAGCACTGACCTATATGCTAAACGGCGTACCGGAATCGGTGGAGATCAGATAACCGCCTACCTTGGCAGGCGCACTAAATTTGACGGGAAAATGTCCTTTACCGGGACAGTGAGAATTGATGGCTTTTTTACCAAAACCATCGGGGTCAGAAGCCAAACCTTTGGTGTAAACAAATCCTTTGACAAGACGGGTTTTTTTTTGTATGAAACGTTACATCTGTGCTTTTGAGATGCGGGTCGTTTCATCGTAATCATTCGTAATGTTTCACAAAAATTAAAATCAAGGTCCATTCGGCATGCTGGAAATAAATTTTACAATACTCCTTCAAATCCTCACTTTTCTCTTGCTCGTTTTTTTTCTCAATATCATTCTTTTCAGACCTATCCGTAAGGTCCTGGCACAACGCAAGGAGGAAACAGATTCCCTTCAGACAATGATAGACGAGCTTCAAAATCGTTCTGAAGAAAATGAAAAAGGAATAGAGCAAAACATGGCACAGGCTCGGAAAGAAGGCTATGTTGAAAAAGAAAATTTCAAAGGCCAGGGTCTGGAAGAAGAAAAGGGGATTTTACAGGTAGCAAGCACCACGGTTGAGGAAAAAATCGCCAGCGCCAGAAAAGAGATGGAGAAAAAAATCGCAAAGGCACGGACGGGTTTGGAAGATGAAATGACCGGTTTTTCAAATGAATTGGCGGAAAAAATACTGGGGAGAGCCATTCAATAATGACTTTTAGGGGTATTAGACAAAAAATCATGACAGCCGCTGGCTGTATTCTGATTAATACCCTATTCCTCTGGGGCATCTCTTTTGCCTCTGGAGGCGGAGCGGGTGCGGGGAGCGGGAACGCACATCTGTGGGACCTTCTTTACCGTATAATCAATTTTGGCCTTCTGGTAATCATCCTTTTGTTTGTGATGAAAAAGGTCTCCATCAAAGATTTCTTTTCAAACCGCAGAGAAGAAATCCGGAAAAAGCTTGATGAGCTGAAACTGGACAAGGAAGCGAGTGAAGCCCGATATCAAGAGCTTGAAAAAAAGTTGAAAGAGGCTGAGACAACAAAAGTAGAAATTATTGAGCAATTCAGGGCGGATGGGATTGCTGAAAAGGAAAAAATTCTAAGCGAGGCCAAAAAAAGAGCCTCGAAGATCCTGGCTCACGCCGATTTGGCCATTGAACGGGAGATAAAGGCTGCGAGAGACAGGCTGCGGCAGGAGTTGGTTGAAATTGCGGCTGACAGGGCACAGGACGTCGTTGCCAAAAACATGACCGACAGTGACCAGGAACACCTTGTGAAAGAATTTATAGAAAGAGTGGAGAAGCTACATTGATTGGTTCAAGAATTTCCAGAAGATATGCAAAGGCTTTGCTCAGCCTGGGGCAGGAAGACGGACAATATGAGGATTACGAACGTAATCTTCAGGAGTTTAGTCTGTTCTGTTCTGCAAACCGTGAATTTTTTCAAGTGATCTCAAGTCAAATATTTGCTGTCGAAGAGAGAAAAAACATCCTTGATTTTGTTTTGGATAAAAGCTCTTTTTCCGACACATTAAGAAATTTCCTCAGGCTGCTTTTGGATAAGAACCGGATCGGAGCGCTGGCGGAGATTACCGATTATTATTCGTGGCTTAGCGATGAAATTTCAAACATAACCCGTGCGGAGGTCATTACGGCCTGGGCTTTAAAAGACGAACATTTGAACGGACTTGAAAAGGCATTGACCCAGCTTACCTCAAGAAAAGTAATAATGGAGGTCAAAGAAGATACGTCCCTTATCGGGGGGCTTGTCGTTAAGATAGGGGATTTGATATTGGATGGAAGTGTAAAGGCCCAGCTCAAAGGGTTGAAAGAATCATTAAAAAGGGGTGAATATAGCTGATGGACATAAGAGCAGAAGAGATAAGTCAGATAATCCGAGACCAGATTAGGGATTACGATAAAAAGGTGGAGGTCACTGAAACGGGGACCGTATTATCCGTTGGTGACGGAGTTGCAAGGGTCTATGGCGTGGAAAATGCCATGGCTATGGAAATGCTTGAATTTCCGGGCAACATCTTTGGTCTTTGTCTCAACCTGGAAGAGGACAACGTGGGCGTCGCCATCATGGGTGATGAAACCTCGATTAAGGAAGGAGACACCGTCAAGCGGACAGGCCGAATAGCAGAGATCCCTGTAGGTGATGCTGTCCTCGGGCGGGTTATCGATGCGGTGGGGAACCCCCTTGATGGGAAGGGTCCCATAAATGCCACTGAAACCCGGAGGGTTGAGATGGTAGCACCGGGAGTTATTGACCGGCAGCCTGTAACTGAACCCATGGCCACAGGCTGTAAGGCCATCGACGCCATGACCCCCATCGGACGTGGCCAGCGGGAATTGATAATTGGAGACAGGCAGATCGGGAAAACAGCGATCTGCGTCGATGCCATTATTAATCAGAAGAACACTGACATCTTTTGTATTTACGTGGCCGTGGGCCAGAAAAAGTCAACGGTTGCACAGGTTGTGGATATTCTTGACCGTCACGGTGCAATGGAATATACCACCGTCGTTTCAGCTTGTGCCAGTGACCCCGCCACCCAGCAATTCATAGCCCCCTATTCCGGCTGTTCAATCGGTGAGTATTACAGAGACAATGGGAAACATGCCTTGATCATCTATGATGATCTTTCAAAACAGGCGGTTGCCTACAGACAGGTCTCACTCCTTTTAAGGAGACCGCCGGGCCGCGAGGCCTTCCCCGGTGACATCTTTTACAATCATTCTCGCCTTCTGGAACGTGCAGCCAAATTGAACGATGAGTTAGGTGCCGGGTCTCTTACGGCACTCCCCATCATTGAAACTCAGGCGGGTGATGTCTCCGCATACATTCCCACTAACGTAATCTCCATCACAGACGGCCAGGTTTATCTGGAACCGGCCCTGTTTTTCTCCGGTGTTCGCCCTGCTATTAATGTGGGTCTGTCCGTCTCCAGGGTGGGCGGCGCTGCCCAGACCAAGGCCATGAAAAAGGTGGCCGGGACCCTGAAACTGGACATGGCCCAGTTCCGTGAATTGGAAGCCTTTGCCCAATTCGGAAGCGACCTGGATAAGACCACCCAGCGGCAGCTCGAACGGGGCTACCGGCTGGTCGAGGTCCTGAAACAACCCCAATATCAGCCCATACCCGCCCAAAATGAAGTTGCCATTTTGTTTGCCGGTGCCAATGGCTATCTGGATGAATGGCCGGTTGATGCAATCGCCGACTATGAAAAACAGGTGCTTGAGTTTTTGGAAAGCAAATATGCGGACCTTTTGGGGGAGATCAAAGAGAAGAATGATATCAGTGAAGATCTGGAAAAGAACCTGAAAAAAGCCTTGGATGAATTCAAATCAATTTTCCAGCCAGACAACTGATCTGAATATGGAGAGCGAAAAAAAATAAATGGCTACTCTCAGAGACATACTTCGAAAGATCGAAGCCGTCAAAAAAACAAAACAAATAACCAAGGCCATGAATATGGTGGCTGCAGCCAGACTGCGGAGCACCCAAGGAAGAATGGAGAGTTTTGAGCCTTACGCAACAAAATTCGCAGAAGTCCTTGGTAATCTTTCAAGCGGGATGGACCCCGAGATCCACCCGTTGCTCGTAAAAAAGGACGAAATAAAAAAGACCGAACTCCTCCACTTTACCTCAGACCGAGGTCTGTGCGGGAGTTTTAACAGCAATACCATCAACATGGCAGAGAAATGGGTTAAGGACCAGCAGCAAAACGACAGAGATTATGGTTTGACCCTTGTGGGCAGAAAGGGAAGAGACTATTTCAGAAGAAGGGGCGCCAATATTACAACAAGCCATATTCAGATCTATGAACAGGTTGACATATCTTTTGTAAACAAGATGACAAGAGAATTTACCGACCGGTACCTCGATGAGGGCGTTGACGAGGTCTATATGATCTATACCCGTTTTTTCAGTTTGGGGAAACAGGAACCCACCCTGGTTAAACTGATCCCCATCGAACCCCCTGAAAGTGAGGGTTCAGCCAAAGGTCCCGCCGCAGAATATCTCTGCGAACCCAGCGCGGAAGAGCTTCTTATTGAGCTTTTGCCAAAACACATAAGTGTTCAAATATATAACGCCTTTCTCCAAAACGAGGTCAGTGAAAATGCTGCAAGAATGGCCGCAATGGATAATGCAACCAAGAACTGCAGCGAGATGATCGAGGATCTTACGCTCGTTTTTAATAAGGTGCGACAGGCAGCCATTACCGCGGAATTGATGGATATCGTGGGTGGTGCCGAGGCCATTAAAAAAGCCTAAGTATTGCAACCTAGAGCCTAGTCAATCGGTTGGATGGTTGATTATTTGAGCAGTAAGAAACGCCGGATCTTATGGCAACCCTGCTGTTGACGGTGCCATTCAACGGCTCAACAACGCAACGATACAAAAGGAGGTCTTGTTTAAATCATGAATGCTGGCAAATTAATTCAAGTTATGGGTCCTGTCGTGGATGTCGAATTTCCACAAGGGGATCTCCCGGCGATCCTGACGGCATTAAATATCACAAATCCTACCATCGACGACAGGGAGGATAATCTTGTTATCGAGGTTTCCCTACATCTGGGTGATAATGTGGTCCGCTGTATTGCAATGGACGTCACAGACGGCCTGGTGAGGGGGATGACGGTGAAAAATACGGGGCAGCCGATTATGATGCCTGCAGGAGACCCAACCTTGGGCCGAGTGCTCAATGTGGTTGGCAGACCGGTCGATGGTCTTGGCCCTGTGGAGGCAAGTGAATTCCTGCCTATTCACAGACACGCTCCCGGATTTGACGAGCAGGACACATCCGTTAAAGTTCTTGAAACCGGGGTAAAGGTTATTGATCTCCTCGTCCCGTTTCCCCGAGGCGGGAAAATGGGCATGTTTGGAGGCGCAGGGGTGGGTAAAACCGTCGTAATGATGGAAATGATCCACAACATCGCCATGGAACATGGCGGCATCAGTGTCTTTGCCGGTGTTGGGGAAAGGACAAGAGAGGGAAACGACCTTTATCTCGAAATGAAGGAATCGGGGGTGCTTCCTAAGGCTGTTCTGATCTATGGTCAAATGACCGAACCACCTGGAGCAAGGGCGAGAGTTGCATTGTCGGCCCTTACAGCAGCCGAGTACTATCGCGATGAAAAGGGGCAGGACGTACTCCTTTTTGTCGACAATATCTTTCGGTTTACACAGGCGGGTTCAGAGGTCTCGGCACTCCTGGGGCGCATCCCTTCTGCCGTTGGTTATCAACCCACCCTGGGAACAGACCTTGGTGAACTTCAGGAACGGATCACTTCCACCACAAAGGGGTCCATTACCTCTGTCCAGTGCGTCTATGTGCCAGCGGATGACTTGACTGACCCGGCGCCTGCCACCACATTTGCCCATTTGGACGGTACGGTGGTTTTATCAAGACCTTTGACCGAGCTGGGTATTTATCCTGCGGTGGATCCACTGGATTCCACTTCCCGCATCTTGGACGCCAATTACGTGGGTGAAGATCATTATCAGACATCCAGGGAGGTCCAGCAAATTCTCCAGAAATACAAGAATCTTCAAGATATTATTGCGATCCTGGGAATGGATGAGCTCTCTGACGAAGATAAACTGACCGTGGCAAGGGCCCGAAGGATTCAAAGATTCCTGTCCCAGCCCTTTCATGTGGCCGAAACATTCACAGGGAGACCCGGCGTCTATGTGTCGGTTGCTGAAACCGTAAAAGGGTTTAAGGAAATCATCGAGGGAAAACGTGATGATCTGCCCGAAGCCGCATTTTATATGGTCGGAAATATAGATCAGGTCCAGGAAAAAGCTGAACAGATAGCCGCAGAGGCGGCCTAATCGAGGAAACAGAACAATGGCAAAATTGTTTCTTGAGGTTGTAACGCCTGACAAAGTTCTGGTAAGCCAGGAAGTAGATAGCGTGGTAGCACCCGGATCACTTGGAGAGTTCGGAGTTCTTCCCGGGCATATAAGTTTTCTTTCAGGTATTGTCCCTGGAGAACTCCGGTATAGTGATGGTGCCGACAGGGAATCCATGCTGGTCACCACAGGTTTTGCTGAAGTTTCCAACGATAAGGTCTCGATCCTGGTGGATGCTGCTGAAAAGGCCGGGGAAATAGACCTGGGACGAGCAAATCAGGCAATTGAAAGAGCTAGAGGGCGACTTGAGAAAAACAGACACGATGAAAATATTGACCTTTCGAGAGCGGAAGCCGCGGTAGAAAGGGCTGTAGTGCGTGTGAAAATTGCTGAAAAATTAATATAATTCTGGCGATTTTTCCAAATATACAAAAAAAGGCAAGCCAAGAGGCTTGCCTTTTTTATTGACCTTTGTTGGTTTCAACGATAAAATGCGAAAAATTGAAAACAGGAAGGAAGGATAGGACCCATGAGTTTTGAAGAAAACATTGATCAATTCCAATTACTTGAAGAAAAAATAGACAGCCTAATCGAGCTGATAAACAGTTTAAAAAGGGAAAAAGAGTCCTTTGGTGAAGCTTCCCGGCTCCAAGAAGAAAAAATAATAGCGTTGACTCAACAGGTTGAAAGCCTAAACTCAGGCAAAGACAGGGCCAAACAAAGGATCATTTCGCTTTTGGAGAAAATTGAAGGGATAGAGGCTTAAGCGTTTCGATTCTTTCGGGGTTACTCTTGGAAAAGCTCATTAGAGTAAAAATTCTTAATCATGAATACCTGCTGAGAAGTGATGAAGATGATGCGCTTGTTCAAGAGATCGCCCAATTCGTAAATGACAAATTGATGGAAATTGGAAACAGCACAAACAGGCTCTCGGAGACCAAAATGGCCATACTGGCCGCTTTTCATATCGCCAATGACCATTTTCAACTGATAAGAGAGCAGGACGTGTTTAAAAAGGATATTGAGAACCGGGCGAGGTCTCTCAATTCCCAAATTGACGCAGTAACAAAATAAAAGCTGCCTTTTTATTTCACACAATGAACCAGGGGGCAAAAAAAAGAGATTAGTTGAAACTGCCCATTGTGGATGTGTGCGTAACAAAAGGGCTCCAAAAAATATAAAATGAATGGGTAAGACTAAGAAGGCTGATGACACCAAGGGTGATCCATATAATATACTTGTCAGAGACAATAGTGATGTTGTTATTGCTAGATTTCGTCATATGGGGTTTTTAGAGAGTGGATGATCAACCTGATTAAAGACGTCCGCTCTATCTCGGACCGTGTTGCCTACCCTTTTTTGCGTCAGGATTACCTCTTCTTAGCCATTCCCGGTTGCCAAAATAACGCTACGAATTCACTACGTCCAGAGGATCCCGGCCTGATCTCACCACCATGAGGGAGGTCTTATTTGCCTGCCGGCGGTTTAACGGATTTAGGACCATAGAGTGACAAGAAAACCAGAACCGGTCTTGCCAATTTATTTTTTTAGTAGGTTTTTTCCTTCAAAATCTTATAGCGGTTAGTTAGGAGTGTTACCCAATCATGACTACCATCCAAATAATGGGGATCATTCTGCTGGGTCTTGCAGGCGGCATACCACTGGGTATTTTGATCCGCAAGAAAATCGTGGAGAGCAGGGTTGAGTCCATAGAGCAATATTCGAAAAAAATACTGGCTGACGCACAAAAAGAGGCCAAAACCATAAAGAAGGAAGCTGCCCTTCAGGCCAAAGATACTCTCTATCAGATGAAAATTGAGTTTGAAAACGAGACCAAAGGAAGAAAAGAGCAGTTGTTGGTCCAGGAAAAACGGTTGTTTCACAAAGAAGAAAATCTGGATAAAAAAATCAACCATCTGGAAAAAAAGGACGTAAGAATTGAAGAAAGAGAAAAGTCCATTGAGGGGATTGAAAAGGGGCTTCAACGAAAACAGAGCGAATACGATCGCGCTATTGCTGAACAGAGAAGGCAACTTGAAAAAATCGCTGGCATGACGACTCAGGAGGCCAAAGATACCCTCATGAGCTCCATGGAATCAGAGGCAAGACACGATGCTGCGAAGACAATACGAAGGATTGAGAACGAGGCAAAAACCGAGGCTGACCGGAAAAGCCAGGAAATCCTGGCTTTGGCCGTCAAAAGATACGCAGGTGACTATGTAGCCGAAAGGACCGTTTCTGTGGTGAACCTTCCAAACGAGGAAATGAAGGGGAGGATCATTGGGAGGGAAGGTAGAAACATCCGCGCCATTGAAGCGGCAACCGGTATAGACCTTATCATTGATGACACACCAGAGGCGGTTATCCTTTCCGGGTTCAACCCGGTCAGAAGAGAAATAGCCAGGATTTCTCTTGAAAGACTGATAGATGACGGAAGGATCCATCCGGCCAGGATAGAGGAGATCATCGCCAAAGCAACCAAGGAGATAGAGGCCAATATCAAGGAGGCAGGAGAGCAGGCTTCATTTGATGTTGGGGTCCATGGAATCAATAATGAACTTATAAAACTCATCGGTCGGTTGAAATACCGTTCAAGCTATGCGCAGAATGTGCTTCAGCACTCCAGAGAAGTCAGCTTTCTCTGTGGAATCATGGCAGCGGAACTTGGGCAAAATGTCAAACAGGCAAAAAGAGCGGGACTTCTCCACGACATAGGAAAGGCCGTAGACCACGAGGTGGAAGGGCCTCATGCGACTATAGGAGCAGACCTCGCCAGGAAACTTGGTGAATCAAACCAGGTGGTCCTCGCCATTGCCGCACATCACGAGGATATTCAACCCGAGTCCATTCTGGCCATTTTAGTCCAGGCCGCAGACACCTTATCTGGCGCAAGACCCGGGGCACGCCAGGAGATGCTCGAGTCATACGTCAAAAGGCTGGAGGACCTCGAGAAAATTGCCCTGTCTTTCAATGGGGTCAACAAATCTTTTGCAATTCAGGCGGGGCGCGAGATCCGTATTATGGTAGAGGGAAAAACGGTCGGCGATAATGAGTCCTTCCTCCTTTGCAAAGATATTGCGGCAAAGATAGAAAAGGAATTGACCTATCCTGGCCAGATCAAGGTAGTTGTAATCCGAGAGACCAGGGCCGTGGATTATGCCAAGTAATAAGGCGCCGGTTTACGTCTCCTCCTCTTTTCCACATCCGGGCACTGGGCTTTCCGAGGATTAACGGGGCTATGCCTCAGAAGAAAGAAACAGTCTATCTGGTAGATGGCAGTTCTTATTTCTACAGGGCATACCACGCCATAAGATATCTCTCCAATTCAAAGGGTTTTCCAACAAACCTCATCTTTGGTTTTACGAAGATGGTTCTAAAGCTTCTTGCGGAAAAAAAACCCACTTATCTTGCGATCGTCTTTGATGTCAAGGGCCCCACCTTTAGACACAAAATGTATCCTGAATATAAGGCCAATCGCCCGCCCATGCCGGAGGATATGGCAGCGCAAATTCCAATGGCCAAGGCCATTGTGAAAGACCTCAATATCCGAATGGTCGAAAAGGAGGGGTATGAAGCGGATGATATCATAGGCACATTGGCCAGGGTATGTGAAGAAAAGGGACATCCGGTGGTGATGGTAACCGGGGACAAAGACTTCAGACAACTCATCACACCCAACACATCCATGTGGGACACCATGAAGGACGCAGTTACCGGTTATAAAGATCTCAAAGAGCTCTATGGCCTTGAGCCCCGAAAATTTATCGACATCATGGGGTTGAGCGGGGACAGATCGGATAACATCCCGGGCGTGCCCGGCATCGGGGAAAAGACCGCGGTTAACCTTGTCAAGGAATTTGGGTCCCTTGAAAACGTCTTTGCCCACGTGGAACAGATAAACAAAAAGAAACTCCAGGAAAACCTCATACGATCCCATGGAGATGCACTCCTGAGTAAGGAACTGGTCACAATTGATCAATTTGTATCCATAGACACCGACCCCGAGCAACTAAGAATAGGGGAGTTACGTAGAGATGACCTTGCGGAGAAATTTAGGGAACTGGAGTTCAAAGAACTGTGGGACCGATTCTCTTCGAGACAGGTAGGCCCAAGGGATTACAGCGTGATCCTTTCAAAAGAGGATCTGCTTGCACTGGTAAGACAGATAAAAGAAACGGGGATGGTATCGCTTGATACCGAGACCACCAGCAAGAATCCCTGTGAAGCCGGACTGGTGGGGATCTCTTTTTGCTGCGAAGAGGGCACGGCATTCTATTTGCCCTTTGCCCACACCTATCAGGGTGCCCCGGTTCAGCTTGACTGCTCCGAAGCACTCGACATATTAAGGAATGTTTTGGAGGATGAACAGGTTCAAAAGATAGGTCAGAATATCAAGTACGATGGAGAGGTTTTGAAGCTTCACGGTGTGGATCTTGCGGGCATTTATTTCGACACCATGATCGCCTCTTACATCCTCAACCCCGGTCTGAGACAACACAACCTTGGTTATCTTGCCCAGCATTACCTAAACCACAAGATGATTAACTATGGTGATCTTGTGGGGAAGGGCAAAGACGCACGCTCTTTCACTGAAATAGACGTGGAACAGGCCATGTCTTACTCGTGTGAAGACGCGGATATGACGTTAAGATTAAAGACAATTTTGGACCAAAAACTGTCGTCTGACAAAAACCAAACCCTCTTCCATGACCTCGAAATGAAATTACTGCCCGTCCTCATGGATATGGAACTAACAGGCATCACCATCGACACTGAGGTCTTCAAACAGATGTCCTCCCGTTTTGCCCGAGAGATAAACGCCATTAAAGCAGAGATCTTTGAAGAGACTGGCATGGAATTTAATATTAATTCTTCGCAACAGTTGGGATTTGTGCTCTTTGAAAAACTCCAGTTGCCCGGCCAGAAAAAAACTGCCAAGACAAAGCGTTATTCCACAGACGTCAAAGTTCTCCGGAAACTGGCTGCTTCTTCATACAAGATACCCACTTTGGTGCTCCGGTACAGGACCCTTTCAAAGCTCAAATCCACCTATCTTGATGCCCTGGTCAAAATGGTGAATCCATCATCGGGGAGACTGCACACCTCATACAATCAGACGGTCACTGCCACCGGGAGGTTAAGCAGCAGCAACCCGAACCTTCAGAATATCCCCATTCGGGGCAAAGAAGGTCGTGAGATACGCAGGGGTTTTGTTGCAGCGGATGGAACATATCTTGTATCTGCAGACTACAGCCAGGTGGAACTGAGGGTGTTTGCACATTACTCTGGTGATGAGGCATTTATTGAGGCATTCAACCAGGAAGAAGACATTCACACGCGTACGGCTTCTGAAATCCTTGGCGTTGCAAAACAGGATGTGACCTCGGAGATGAGGCGTATTGCAAAGGCGATCAATTTCGGCATCATTTACGGGATGGGCCCCCGCAAGTTGAGTGAAGAGTTAGGGATAGACTATAACACGGCCAGAAAATACATAGAGACCTATTATGAAAGATACCAGGGGGTGACGAAATACAGGGATAAAATGATTGAGACGGCCAGAAAAGAGGGATTTGTCACTACCCTTTTTAACAGAAGACGCTATCTGCCTGACATTCGCCACAAAAACCGCGTCATACGCGCCGAGGCAGAGCGTATGGCCGTCAACACGCCAATCCAGGGGACGGCAGCCGATCTGATAAAGAAGGCCATGATAAACATCCACGGCCGTTTGACCCAAAACAAAATCAGCTCTAAGATGCTCCTTCAGGTTCACGATGAGCTCGTATTTGAGGTACCGGAGGAAGAGCTTACTATTGTCTGTAAAATGATCCAGCAGGAAATGGAAGAGGTCTATCCGCTCAAGGTTCCATTAAAGGTGGATATCAATAAAGGAAAAAACTGGGCGGAAGCCCACTGATTTGGGTTCGGGGTTATCAAAACTCCCGGATGATCACAAAGGAGTTCTAATCAAATGCCATATGTCTTTGGCCCGGTCCCTTCACGACGACTGGGGCTTTCTTTGGGGGTCGACCTGATACCGGCAAAAACCTGTTCATTCGACTGTCTTTACTGCCAGGTTGGAAAGACTACCTCCAAGACAATACAGAGAAAATCATTTACCCCTGTTCAAGAAGTGGTTTCCGAGATCAAAGAGAGGCTTCTTCAAACCGTACCGGATGCAATTACCCTTGCAGGTTCTGGGGAGCCTACCCTCCATTCTGAAATAGGCCGGATTATTACCCTGATAAAGGATATAACCGACATAAATGTTGCGCTTTTGACAAATGGAGCCCTTTTGTGGATGGAGGCGGTCAGAAAAGATGTCTTGGGGGCAGATATTATTATGCCTACCCTTTCAAGCAGTTTGGAAGCCACTTTTAAAAAAATACACAAACCCCACCCCCAACTTAAACTCAAGACCGTTATTGACGGCCTCATTCTTCTCAGACAGGAATACAAAGGGTCCTTTTTTCTGGAAATGGTCTTTTTGGCCGGAATCAATGATACCGACAAAGAACTTGAAGGGCTCAAAAACCTCACGGACCGAATCTCCCCCGATAAGATCCAACTAAATACAGTTGTACGTCCACCTGCGGATAGTCGAGCCATATCCCTTGACAGAAAAAGGCTAATGGAGATAAAAGACTTTTTTGGCAACAATGCTGAAATAATTGCGGATATCCCTTTACAATACGGTACATGGAAAAAGAATTCGACATCCAGGAATCTTCTGGATATGGTCAAGAGAAGGCCTCTCAGGCCGGTTGATATTGCAAATTCTCTGAATCTACCCATGCTTGATGTGGAGACGCTTGTGAAAAACCTGCTGACAAAAGGCCACCTTCGCAAACAGAAACATTCAGGAGATACCTACTATCTGAACAATGAAACAGATACTAAATAAAATGCAAGGTTCTAAACAAAACCCGGACAGGTTCTCTGTGGGCATCGATGCCGGTTCAGTGAGTCTCAACTGTATCGTCATCAATGAAAGAGGGGAGATCGTCTATGAATCCCCCTATGACCGACACCTAGGTAAGATTGAAGAGAGGGTTTTGACCTTGATTCAAGACCTTGATAAAAGACTTGGGAAAGAAAATATCCAATCCATTTCATATACGGGTAATCATGGAAAAAAACTTAGTGAGGAATTGGATGCCTTTTACGAATTCGAGGCCATCAGTGAAGCCCTGGGAGTTCTTCACATAAGACCGGATGCAAAAACAATTATCAGCATGGGAGGGCAGGATACGGCCCTTTTACAGATCGAGCACCCCCAGGGTGGATGGGAACTCGCCTATTTTAACACCAACGGCCCGTGTGCCTCAGGGACGGGGTCCTTTATCGATCAACAGGCACAGAGACTGGCCACTTCTTTGTATGCTGAAGAGGTGGATATCCAAGAAACTCAGATTGACAAGATCCTGACCGACTTTATCGAGTTAGGTCAAAAAAGCCAAAACCCGGCAAATGTTGCGTGCAGATGTACCGTTTTCACAAAGTCCGATATGATTCACCTCCAAAACAAGGGGGAGAAATTAGAGGACATCATTTACGGGCTCCACGTAGGAAACGTCAGAAACTATATGAGTACCATCGTCTCCAACCGAGTCCTTCAGGAACCTATTTTTTTTGTGGGTGGGCTTTCCATGAATAAACTTCAGGTGAAGGCGTGCAGAGAATATTTCCCGAAATTGACGGTCCCGCAATACAGTACCTCCATGGGCGCGCTGGGGGTCGCCTTACAGGCGCTCGAATCAAAAGTCGAAGGACGCGGCAATCTGGAGCTGTTAAAGAAAAAAAACTCCGTCAAAGAACTATCCGTGCCGGCCGCACCGAGACTGATACTTAAACAAACCGATTTCCCTGAAACCAACGAAATTCAGGGGAAATTGACGCGCAGGAAAAACCGATGCTACCTGGGCATTGATGTGGGTTCCACCACCACAAAATATGCCCTGATAAACGAAGACGGTGCCATAATTCACAAGTGCTACGTACCCACTCAGGGAAAGCCCATAGAAGTCACCAAAAGGCTTCTGGGACATCTCAAAAAAAATACGAACAAAAACATTGAACTCCTGGGAACAGCTACCACCGGGTCAGGCAGAAATGTGGTGGGAGACTTTCTGGGTGTTGATTTGATTATCGATGAAATTACTGCCCACGCAAGGGGTGCGGTGGAGATAGACCCTCAAGTGGACACCATCTTCGAGATCGGTGGTCAGGACTCCAAATACATATATATTGCCAATACCTATCCCCTTGACTTTGATATGAACAAGGTCTGCGCAGCAGGCACGGGTAGCTTTTTGCATGAACTGTCAAACAAATACGGAATAAATATTGTCAGAGAGTTTCAGGAGATTGCGCTCGGATCACAAAACCCGGTACGGCTTGCAGAAAGATGCACGGTGTTTATGGAATCGGACCTGGTCTCCTATCACCAGAAAGGGGTCCCCAGGGACGATTTGATAGCCGGTTTGTGCTATGCCATTGTCTACAATTATTTGAACCGGGTCGTGGAAAAACGAAAAATCGGCCAACGGGTAATGTTCTTGGGCGGTCCTTCCTTAAACAAGGGCGTGGTGGCGGCCTTTGAAAATGTACTTGGACGAGGCCTGTCCATACCAAAACACAGAGAGGTTCTCGGGGCTTATGGCGCGGCCCTCAGTGTCCGGGAGAAGATGCATCTCGAGGATAAAGAAAAAAGTAGTTTCAGAGGATTTGAAAGCGCCATAAATGACGGCATGAAATATACCGAAAAAACATGCCGGGCTGACTCCAACTGTCATAACCAGTGCAAACTGAAGATCTACGATTTTGACGGTCGCCGGAGTATCTGGGGAGGGGAATGTGGCAGGCATGAATTGACCCGGAATAACGGCCCCAAAAAGGAGAACTTCTTTGAATTGAGGCAAAGACTCTGGAAGACATACTTGGCCGGGGTTTTTGAAGAACTCAAAGGGGACCCCTTAATGGAGGCAGACGGCCGTCCTACCGTTGGGATGCAGAGCGCCCTTTATGGTCAGGATACGGCCATTCTGTGGGCCCATTTTTTTGACAGACTGGGGTTTCGGCTTGTCCTGACCCCGCCCACCAACACCCGGATATCCAGGGTTGGTATAGAGACCATGGTGGCCGAAACCTGTTATCCAGTCAAGGTGTCACACGGTCACATAAAAGAGCTGGAGGGAAGGACAAGATTTCTTTTTATGCCGACCATCATCACCGTGCCCACTCCTGTTCCATCAGAGAGAGGGTTTTGTTGCCCCTATGTGCAGGCCAACTCCTACATGGCCCGTGCGGCCCTTGACATAGAGCCCTCTTCTCTTCTGAGCCCTGTCATTCATTTAAAGTACGACCCAGACACTTTGGCAGTGGAGATTTTTGAACAGATCGGATCAAAACTGGGGGTAACCAAGAGTGAGATAAGGCGGGCCCTTGGATACGCATTGGAGAGACAAACGCAGTTTGCCGAGGAGCTTTACAAAAAGGGCCGGCGCCTCCTCCAAAACCTGGACCCGGATGAACCGCTAATAGTGGTGACAGGCAGACCGTATAACCTTTACGATGAGAGGTTAAATCTGCGGCTGGGAAGAAATTTGGCCAAAATAAGTCTAACAGCCCTCCCCATGGATTTCATAGACCTATCCTCCGTGGATCTTTCGGACTTTCCCTCCATGTATTGGGGACTCGGTGCAAGAATCCTGAGAGCCACAAAATTTATAAAGAGTCATCCAAACTATTTTGGACTCCATTTGACCAATTTCGGATGCGGTGCAGACTCATTTATAGAGCATTTCTACAAACATATAATGGGGGATAAACCCTATCTGATCCTTGAACTGGATGAACACAGCGCCGTAGCGGGTGCCATGACAAGACTTGAAGCCTACAAAAATGTTATTGAAAACTTGCTCCAAAAACTACAGAGCCGTGTGAGGCCCGGTTTGAAGGCAGCCAATTGAATGGAATCGGATAAAATTATAGATTTTCAGTCGCTTACAAAAAATGTCGGTAGGTTCAGCCTCCGAGAAAAGACCTGTCTCATACCACAAATGAACAGGATAGGAGGCCATCTTCTGGCTGCCACTTTCAGGGCATTCGGTATCCATGGCAAGGTAATGGATACTTACAAAGGCCTTGATCTGGGAGTCGAGTATACTTCCGGGAAGGAATGCTATCCCTGCCAGATCACCACGGGAGATATCCTCCATTTTATGAAAATGGAAGAAGAGAGGCTCGGGGATGAGTTTGACCCGGGAGACTACATCTATTTTATGCCGGAAGCGGATGGCCCCTGCCGTTTTGGCATGTACAACAAGTACCAGAGAATCGTCCTGGATTCTTTCCCAAAATTAAAAAATCTAAAGATCGGTTCCCTTACCACAAAAGACGGGTACTCAATGGATGGAATGTTTGAGAAACAGCAGGTAAGGGACCTGAGGAAAAGCGGCTATTTCTCTGTTGTGGTGGGAGATGTACTGGACAGGCTTTTGTGGAGAATCAGACCATACGAGAAAGAGCCCGGGATGACAGATGAGTTTATCGAGAGGTCCATGCATGCCATGGAGGCTAGCTTTGAAACTCACGCGGCAGACAAAAACTTTGATAATATATTGGATAAACTTGAAGAAATCATTAAAGACGGAACAAAGATTATCGATCCCGGCATCCCCCCCAAACCCCTTATAGGGATTGTCGGTGAGATTTACCTGAGGGCCCATACCCATGCAAACCAAGATATAATCAGAGTACTCGAAAGATATGGCGCAGAGGTGGTAAACGCCTCTATTGCTGAATGGGTTAATTACACAAGCTATGACAAGTTAAGAGACGCAAAAACGGGATTCAGGCTGAGCCTCAAACAGTTGCGATTCGGCCCCATGAAAAAACACCTCAAAGACATCTTAAGTTACGGCGGGGACCTTTTTTATCAGGAATACAGACAGAGACAGACTTACAAACGGGTTAGACCACTCATCAATCTGGCAGAAGATCATAAGGTGGCGCACCTTGAAGACATTCTCAAGGAAAAGGATCTGTTCAATTTTGATGCAGGGACTGAGGCCTGTCTGAGCATACCCGGAATAATACAATATGCCAGGGAAGGATATAATGGTGTCATCAATGTCTACCCGTTTACTTGTATGCCCAGTACGATCACCTCTTCAATCGTAAAACCCCTCATGAACAAGCTCGGGGTCCCCTATATGGACACGCCTTATGACGCCAGTTCTCAACCCGGCAGGGAAGGCGCTATACGAACCTTTATGTATCAGGCAACTCAACATTTCAAACGACACGGGAGGAAAAACCATAATTAGTCACTGGGCATACATTTTTCTTTGCACCCTCCCCGGCCTTTCCAGGACCAAACGCTTACGAACCCTTTGCACACCCGCCAATTTTCAATACATCTTGTATAGGGAGAGAGCTCTGCCTGATCCGGCCAGACGTCAAAACTGCTCATATGAAAAACAAAAAAAATAAGGAGT
>JAUVRS010000187.1 GCA_030597505.1 Desulfobacteraceae bacterium | reverse complement strand
GCGTCTTTTCATAAAAAACCTCCTTACAGCTAAAAGGTTAACGTTTTGAAACCCCAGCATCTACACACAGATTCCGCAGATTATCACAGACTAAAAAAATCGCGAAACCTCCAAACGACGATCATCGACTTTAACACATAAAACGTTTTTGTTCCTTATTTGATTTGAGTGTCAATCCAAATCCCCTAATCCCCAAACACCACATGGGGAAGCCAGGTGGCCAGCCCCGGGAAAAGGGCCACAATCGTAAGCCCTATAAGTTGAAACACCACAAAGGGTATGATGCCGCGATAGATGTGGCCGGTGGTGACGTCCGGAGGCGTGACCGCCTTGAGATAAAAAAGAGAAAACCCGAATGGCGGCGTCATAAACGATGTTTGCAGGTTTACAGCCAGGAGGATACAGAACCACACCGGATCGAACCCCATCTCCAGCATAATGGGTGCCAGCACGGGCACATGAATAAAGGTGATCTCGATAAAATCGAGAAAAAATCCCACAAAAAAGATCACGGCCATGACAATGGCCAGTACGGCCCCTTTACTGTAAGTTTGTGACAACCCCCCCAGATACTCCCTGACGATCTCATCCCCGCCCAGCCCCCTAAAGACCAGACCAAATGCCGCTGCCCCGCAAAGAATGATAAAGACCATACACGTCATACTGACATTTGTGATCATAACTTGACGCAGGAGAGACATATTAAACTTTTTGCTCATGATGCTCAGTAAAGACGCCCCGACAGCGCCCACTGCCGCCGCCTCTGTGGGGGACGCGATACCGGCAAAGAGGCTGCCCAAGACAGAAACCATAAGAAAAAGAGGGGGAAACAGTGCCTTGCACATTCGGACCATGAGCTGTCTGGGTGATATGGCGTCTAATTCTTCTTTTGGAACGGCCGGGGCAATATCGGGTCTAAAATAGGCCGCGATAAGGATATAGACTAAAAACAACCCCACCAGGATCATACCCGGTAAAACTGCTCCCATAAACAGATCGCCCACCGAAACGCCCACAATGTCGCCGATGAGTACCAATACAATGCTTGGGGGGATAATCTGTCCGAGTGTCCCGGACGCCGCGACGGTCCCGGTGGCCATCTCTTTCTGGTACCCCCGTCTCAACATGATGGGAACGGCCAGGAGTCCCATTGTAACCACAGTGGCCCCCACAATACCGGTCGAGGCTCCTAGTAGGGCGCCCACGACAACCACCGACATGGCCAGCCCTCCGCGCAACCGTCCAAACACAATAGCCATGGTGTCAAGGAGGTCTTCGGCCAGACCGGAACGTTCCAGCATTACCCCCATAAAGACAAAGAGGGGAACCGCGATGAGCGTTACGTTGGACATCCTGCCCCAAATCCGGAGGGGCAAAAGATCAAAAAATGACCACCCAAATCCAACAAGCCCAAAAACGAGGGAGGTCCCAAGCAGCGTAAAGGCCACGGGAAAACCGAACATCAACACGATAGTCAGGGCCAGAAACATCCAGGCTGCCAGGTATTCCATCAGGATTTCTCCTCCTCACCCGGCTCTCTTCCCAACAGTTGCAAAAGGCTGCGAATACCCAGCGAGATACCTTGAAGTATCAGGAGACCAAAACCCAGGGTAATGGCCCCTTTGAGCAGAAACCGATAGGGGATCCCGCCCGGATCAGCCGACCCCTCCAAAATCGACCAGGAATTGTACATAAATTTCCACGACGTGATCACAACCATAAAACAACCGGGTAACAGAAAGAATATCACGCCGATCAAATTGGTCCAGGCCCGGCCTTTTGGTCCATAGCGCTGGTATATGATATCCACGCGGACGTGCCCGTCATGAAGCAGAGTGTAACCGGCCCCGATGAGGAAGATAAACCCAAAAAGGTGCCATTCCAGTTCCTGTGTAAATACATAACTGGTATTAAAAAGATAGCGCATCACTACATCAACAAAAACGACGAGGACAAGCCCTAAGGTCACCCAGGCAACCACGGCCTTTCCGATCCATTCGTTTATGGCATCTATCCAGCGGGCGACATTCTCAAGAACATTCACTGTTTCACCTCGGTGGTACCGTACTCTTGCTTTTTAGCAAGAACTGATGATTTTCAGGTGATCAAACAAGATTCCGGACACAGATCCGGAACAGTATAAAGGCAATACCGCAATGCTTCCAGAAAGGGATGTTTTTGCGGGATGACAGCTGAATAAGGAGAAACAACTCATTCAATTAATGACAAAAAGCCCCTTGGTAGAAAATACATATAAAGTAACCCTTCAGCGTATGTCAACGGTAAAATGCCCAAGTCATTTAAAAAGCCATCTCTCCACAACAGTCCTTCGGTATGCCGACCCTACAGTTCGGTCATTTGTTTCCACCAATCCGGTCTTTTTATTTGACTGCTTTTTTGACATCATTCTTGCTATGATTTACACTTGCAGCAGACCCGAGATGTGAAACAGTCGCTATGGGTCTGACGACCCCTGTTTTATCTCGAGGAGAGCGCTGCCATGAAAAAAGAAAAGACAAAACATTCAGGTGAAGATAACCGGAAAAAATTCGCGGAGGATCGAAAACCCATGTCTAAAAAGACGGATATGATCAAGATAACCTCGACGGACTCTTTTACCGGTGAGCGCTACAGGGATTTTATAGAAAACATCAGCGACGGTGTCTATGAAACCGATATCTACGGAAATTTTACATATTTTAACAATTCGCACTGCAAGATATTTGGATATTCAAGGACAGAGATCCAGGGGGCGAATTTTGCCAGCTTTATGGACAAAAAACACGCCAGAAGCGCATATAATGTGTTTACCAAGATCTGGGTGACCCACGAGGGGTTTTCGGATGTAATATGGGAGATCGTTGATAAGGAAGGACAAACCAGAATTATAGAATTATCCGCGCATCTTGTGTGGGATCAGAAAAAAAAGAAAATCGGATTTCGGGGAATTACGCGAGATGTAACAGAGAAAATCAGAGCACAGGAGGATCTCCGGAAATCTGAGGCAGATTATCAGCGTCTGTATGAGGTAAGCCGGCGGGCTGAAAAAAGAGCCAGGAATCTGCTCGATTTTGTCCCCTATCCTATGGTCGTTCTAAGACAGGACAGAAAGGTAAATTATGTAAATCCTGCCTTCACCGAAACCTTCGGATGGACGCTTGAGGAATTGGCGGGAAAACACATCCCTTATATTCCACCCGATCTCAGAAAGGAAACAAGGGAAGGCATAAAAAGCCTCTACAAAAGAAAGTTTATACATCGGTTTGAGTCCAGGAGGTTGACCAAAGACGGCCGTGTCCTCGACGTAACCATGAGGGTGGCACTCTTTGACGGGAGAGAGGGGGAAGAAGCGGGCGAACTGGTCATACTGCGGGATGTTACCCAGGAAAAAAGAATGGCCCTGGACAAAGAGGCCCTTCTCCGGATCAGCACGGCCCTGCCTGCCTATCCTGAACTGGAGCGATTGCTGGATTATATCAGCAATGAGATCAGAGTGCTCCTAAACGCTGAAGCCGCGCTTGTCATATTGCTGGATGAAGAGAAAAATGAGTTTTCCTATGTAGGCGCTGCACATGAGGTTACTGTCGCGCAGAAAAAGATAAAAGCGTTTCGCTTCCCTGCCGATAAAAGCGTGGCAGGTAAAGTTGTCAGAACCGGGAAACCGATTATTGTTGCGGACGTCTCTAAGGATCCTGATTTTTTTACCGGAGTGGATAAACAAATAGGGTTCAAGACCAAAAACATGCTTGAGGTGCCCTTAAGGAGCAGTGATCGAATCATCGGTGTACTATGCGCCCGCAACAAAAGGGACGGAGGGTTTGATCAGGCTGATATTGAGTTTTTGACCATGATCGCGGGAACCGTGGTCCTCTTTATTGAAAACGCCAGAGTTTCAGAGGAAGTGACGGCTGCCTACAGAGAGGTCACCAGCATGAACAGGGCCAAGGATAAAGTCATCAACCATCTGTCCCATGAACTAAAAACCCCCCTGTCTGTTCTTATGGGGTCATTGGATATCCTGACAAAAAAGATGACCCCTATTCCGGAAGAGACTTGGAGGCCTATCATCGAGAGGGCTCAAAGAAATCTAAACCGCCTCCTGGAAATCCAGTACCAGACTGAAGACATCATGCAACACAAAGAGTACATGACCCATCGACTCCTTTCCGTGTTGCTCGATCAGTGTAGCGATGAATTGGAGACCCTGGTTGCCCAGGAAGTGGGTGAGGGTCCGGTCACCAGCCGCATCAGAAAACGGATTGAAGAGATGTTTGGTCCAAAAGAGGCCCTTGTCTCCAAAATCGATCTGGGCAGTTACGTGAGAGAAAGGCTTGACGACCTACAGACCCGGTCGGGGCATCGGGAAGTAGAGATCATTACCCATATTAAACAGGCCCCGCGCATATGTATCCCCCCGGACGTTTTGCAAAAAGTCGTCGATGGCCTTGTCAAAAACGCCATAGAAAATACACCTGATGAAGGAAAGGTGGTTGTGAGTGTAAAGAAAAGAGGAAAAGGAACCGAGCTTGTGGTGCATGACTATGGTGTTGGCATCACTGAAGAAAACCAAAGGCGGATATTTGAGGGATTTTTTGCGACCCAGGACACCATGGCATATTCCACAAAAAATCCGTTTGATTTCAATGCCGGAGGAAAGGGGACCGAACTCTTACGCATCAAAATTTTTTCCGAACGATACGATTTCAAAATAGATATGGTCTCCTCAAGATGTCGTTTTATACCGAAGGAAAGTGATATCTGCCCCGGTAGAATCAGCCAATGCAGTTTTTGTAGTGACAAAGAGGTCTGCTATCATTCGGGCAGCACCAGATTTTCCCTTTTTTTTCCCATTCCCTGAGTTGGTTCTGACTGCCAGAACTGGTAATTCTTCGAAAAAATATACGCTGTCAAAAAAGAGGCGCTAACTTTAAACGGTCGCGACGGTATGGAGAGAAAGGACAAGACGGGAGCCATTCAGACCCGGCTTCTGAAATGGTATAAAAAACACCACAGGGAACTGCCATGGCGCAAAACAGACGATCCGTTCTCCATATGGGTTTCAGAGGTCATGCTCCAGCAAACCCAGGTAAAGACCGTTGTTCCCTATTATTGGAAATTTTTGGAACGCTTCCCGGATGCAAAAAAACTGGCAGCAGCCGACCTTCACAGTTTGCTAAAGGCCTGGGAAGGTATGGGATACTACGCCCGGGCACGCAACCTGCACCGTGCAGCGCAGATGGTTGTCACGGAGTTTGACGGAAACATCCCGACAACATGGGAAGATTTCAGAAGATTGCCAGGGGTGGGAGAGTATATCGCGGCCGCGGTCATGAGCATTGCCTTTGACCAACCTTATGCGGCAATCGATGGCAATGTAAAACGTGTGTTGGCTCGATTGCAGCGGATCCATGCACCGACCAACAAGTCCTCATCATACAAGACATTCAAGGCTGCTGCCGAGAGACTGCTCGACAGGAAAAATCCGGGAATGTTCAATCAGGCGATCATGGAACTGGGTGCCCTGGTGTGCACGCCAACAAATCCAAAGTGCACCCGATGCCCGGTGAGAACCGATTGTCTGGCTTACGGATCTTGCAGGGTTAAAGAATACCCCAGGAGAATTAAAACCGC
>JAUVRS010000109.1 GCA_030597505.1 Desulfobacteraceae bacterium | reverse complement strand
TTTAAATGACGTGGCCCTGACCCGTCCCGCACACGGCCCGGGGATCTTGACTTATTTGGAGGAGTTCATTAGTATCAGCCAAGAATCTTTGTAAACCAGCAACCTGCGGACATTCGAATTTATCATTGAATTTATCATTTGGGTTTATCATTCCGGAAATATCTCTGAGGGGTCTGGGCGTATGCTTTTGGGGAAAGGTCGATGAAGCCGGCAGGTAAGGTCTTTATCTTTTTTGTCCTGTTAACCTTCGCACTGAGTGTATCTCGGGGGCTAGGTTCGGAGCCCGCGGCTCGACCACCCGAAAAAGACCAGGCACAGACCCAGTCCCTGAATCAGAAAAAAAATTCAGATTTTAACATCGGTGCATGGTTTGTTTCTATTTTTCGTGACCATCTTTCAGCCGTTGACGGAGAACGGTGTCCCAGCGCCCCTACCTGCTCTTCATACAGCGTCGAGGCCTTTAAGAAACACGGATTTTTTGTGGGGTGGGTCATGACGGTTGACCGGCTCATTCACGAAGCAGACGAGGGTTCTGTATCCCCTGTTTCCTACAGAAATGGGGAGAGCAGAATCATCGACCCCGTGAAAAACAATGATTTTTGGTGGTTTGATGGTGATGAGAAAAATCGGAAATAAAGGTCTGTGGGTTTTTCTCGTGGGAATATTCCTTTTTTTGTTGAGGGCTTCTCCCGTGATGTCCGGTCAGATCATTGTTGACAGCGATGAGCAATTTGCGCTCGGTCGTGCCACCATGGAGAAAGGTGAATATGGGAGAGCCGTCGTGGAATTTGAGAGATTTATCCATTTTTTTCCCGAATCTCCAAAGGTCCTCAAGGCGCGATATCTCATCGGTGTCTGTTATCTCAAAGGGGGCCGGTTTGAGGGTGCCAGAAAACGTTTCTTTGAAATCACCAGAAATGAACCCGACACCCCGCTTGGGGGTCAGGCCCTTTTTATGCTGGGAGAATCGTATTACGTACAGGGGGAAATAAAGGAAGCCGAGTATTATTTTAACCAGGTCATAGAAAAAAACCCGACATGGAAACTGAAAAATACAGCTCTTTATCGGCTTGGCTGGTCCAAGATGAAAAAGAACAGATGGAAAGATGCGTCGGAACTGTTTATGCGAGTGGGGAAGGGGAGCGAGCTTTATGGATCTTCCCGGCAACTTTCAACCGAGAGCCTAAAAGGGGAGATGCTGCCGTACAAAGACCCCACATACGCAGGGATAATGGCCATTGTCCCGGGTCTCGGGCATGTCTATGTGTCGCGTTACAAGGATGCAGCGGTGGCCTTTTTGCTAAACGGTCTTTTTATTTGGGCGGCGGTGGAGGCCTTTCGCAATAACAACACGGTGTTGGGCGGTGTTTTGACATTTTTTGAGTTGGGATGGTACACCGGAAATATCTATAGTGCGGTAAACGTGACCCATAAATACAACCGGAAGGTTAGGGATGATTTCAGGAACAGTTTTAGGGATCGTTTTGATATCCGTCTTCTAACCTCCAAAAAAGGCCCTGTTGGTTTGGCCTTGACATTTCGGTTCTAAGTAAATCACGTTTATTTTGAGGCAATAGTTTATGCGGTCAAAGATATTAACGATTGTTTTTTTGGGGATATTCTTTCTTGGCGGTTGTGCGGTTGAGGGATATCGGGCCTCGAAGATTCGCTATCAACACCGCAAATGGAATGACGATACCGTCCGGAAGATAGCAGCGAGGAAGGTGGCGCCGGGAATGACCGGCGAAATGGTGAAGGCGGCCCTGGGGTTACCGGACGCCATTTCTCGTGACGGAGATAGGGAAGAATGGGGATACGCAATCCAGGTAGGCGACTATGAGCCGCGTAAGGAATTTGTCTATTTTGTCTATTTCAAATATGGAGTGGTGGTCGGCACGGCGGGGGACAGAAATAAACTGACGTATGTTTCCTGGTATGATTGACTTTTTGCCTCACTGCCCCTGGGCCTCAAATTTGCGGATTTTTTCATCCTCAGCCCGGGTCACTTGTTTCATCTTGTGGTATGTGATCAGCCCCTGGACAAGAATCAAAAGACTTACAACCACCAATGCAGTCCCCAGTATCACATAAATGGGGTGTCCAAAAAACTTTATAAGGGCCAGACCGCCCGCAAATACAGCCAGGGCAGTGCGGATATAGGCAAGAAAGGTCCTCTTATTGGCCAAATCGGTACGATATTCGGCCAAATAATCACGAACAAAAATCGATTTTTTTGAAGAGTTTTTAGTATCCACCATCACTGGTACGAGGATATAAAAAAGGGGGGTTCATGTCAAGCGAGACAAATTCCGAATCTGGTGCTTTATTTTGATAACATGTTTGAAATAGTATGCGGATAGAGGTCGGGGCAACCGCCCCGCCTTTTTTGTTTTGTCAAACTTGTTGGGGTGTCACCCGTAGTTTCGATTTGGAGGTCAAGAGATGGGAAAGATCGAAAGGGCAATAATCAGTGTTACGGATAAGAGCGGGATCGTGGATTTTGCAAAATCGCTTTCACGGTTTGGCGTGGAAATTCTCTCCACGGGCGGGACAGCCCGGGCGCTTCGTGCGGGAGGGATTTCTGTGACCGACATTTCAGACTACACCGGGTTTCCTGAGATGATGGATGGCCGGGTAAAGACCCTCCATCCCAAGGTTCATGGGGGGCTCCTGGGTCTCAGGGCCAACCCGGAGCATGTGAGGATGATGGGGGCGCACGGTATCAAGACCATTGATATGGTTGTGGTTAACCTCTATGAATTTGAAAAGACGGTGGCCAAAGAAGACGTCGGTCTGGATGAAGCCATTGAAAACATTGATATAGGGGGGCCTTCTATGCTCAGGTCATCTGCCAAGAATTTTAAAGATGTTACGGTCATTGTGAACCCGGCAGACTACCGGGTGGTCTTGGAAGAGATGGAAGCCGGTGGAGGGACGACCACGCTCGAGACACGTTTCAGACTCGCAAAAGAGGTGTTTCGTCTGACCTCGCACTATGATGGGGCCATAACCGAATATTTGGAGAAGGTGGATATATAGAATGTTCGTTTGTGACTTCTTGGCAAAATACGAAGATGTATTAGTGACTACTCCTGAACCTTTGAACCCGTGCCGTCGTTCGTGGTTTCATCAACTATCTCAAGAAATATGAGGAGCGGAAAGCAACCAACCGTGAACCCTGAACCGTGAACCCGACAACCTGAGTAGTTACGTCTAAAGGGGATCGTTCTCTCTTTCACGGTCTGGATTTTCCCGATGCCTGTTTGTTTTTTCGTGGCAGGGCATGTTCTTGTGGACATGCTGATCTTTTTTTTTGCAGTAAACGGCCTGAAACGTCCGGCAGCTTCCGGATCCGTCCAGAGAGTCTTCCTCGGGCCAGGCAGCATATCCACAATTGAGGTCACAAAATTTCATACAGATCACATCTCTTTGTCAGGCGGTTCTTTCAGGTAGTGTCCGGGGTTTATTGAAGGGTAATTTTCTCTCTTGGTTCTTCAGCTGCTTGAATTTTTCCGAATTTTTCTTCGTAGTTCAAAATGTTTTCATTGAGGGCGTTGAGAATCCGCTTCATATGGCCGGGGCTCACAATCACCCTGGCAGTCACAGCGCCGGAAGGCGGGGCCATCATCAGAAAGTCCATGATGAACTCCTCTCTTGTATGGGTGACCGCCATATTGTTTGAGTATACGCCACCAACAAGTTCTTTTGGAAACTCTATTCTCATTTCCTTTGATTTGTCCTGCATTTTTATCCTCCGATATCACAATCGTTTAGATCTAAACCCTAACGTTGCATAAATATTTGGCCCAAAACCGCTTTGCTCACTCTATATCAGGCCATCAAGAAACGTTTCCCCATTTTCAAGACCTCACCGTATGTTTAATACGCTTTCGTCCTTAAAAATGGCCAAATCCCGCCCCGGGCGGGACTGGCCCAATCTATAGCGTTTTGAACTCAAATTTTATGCAACGTTAGGGTAAAGTCACTTATGACCCAAATCCGGACGCCAATTCTGCGAATTTATTCTGCGCAGGCCCTAAAGCAGCTTGTACATCACAAACGCGTCAACAAAACCAAAATCTTTATGATTGAATGCCTTGGGCAGAGTTCCAACAAGGTCAAAGCCCAGTTTATTCCATAGCCGAATCGACGACTTATTGGTGGCCACAACCAGGTTGAATTGCATGGCCTTGAATCCCAACCTTCTTGCTTCTGCAATTGAATGTTTCCCCATGGCCGTACCAATTCCCCTATTTCGGGCTCCCGGTTTGACCATGTATCCCCCGTTACAGACATGGGATCCAAGGTCAGGCTGGTTGGGTCGGAGATAGTAAGTCCCCAGGATCTCTCCCTTATCCACTGCAATAAAAGCGGCAGTGGATGTTTTCATCCAGTACTCAAACGCTTCTTCCCGGTTTGTGGTCGGCGAGTGGGGGTAGGTGTCCCCTTGGCGGAGCACCGCCTTTATTATCTCCCAGATTCCATCAAAATCGGTCTCTAATGCTTGCCTTATTTCAGTCATTCTATGGTGACTACTCAGGTTGTCGGGTTCGCGGCTATTTCTTTTTTTTCTTCACCAAGACATATCCTTCTTTTTCCAAACTCATCCTCATTGCCTGAGTCAACAAAGGTTTAAGATATGCCAGCCACTGCTCGGCAACAATGATGCCTTCTCGGGTTATCTCAGGTCTGAGTGAAGCCACTTTTTGACCCAATGGGGTTTTATAGAAACGGATAAGGGCTTTTATCTCTTCGCGGGTGTAATGTTTATTGTATAGAGGAACTATTCTATCCACAAGCCCGCCAGGTGACCAGATCTGACGTCCTACCAAGGACAGGGTCGCATTTTTTGCAATCTCAATGATGGCTTCATTTATTGCCGGGCTGTTTGTTGCCATTGCCCGCTTTAACATGGGGAGGATTTGATCAAGTATGTTATTTGCGGACAGCAGAACCACATCTTCCAGACGACTCATTTTTATCAGTTTTCTGATATCAGCAACTTTGTCCGGATTTACGGTCTTTGATTCGGCAATTGCCAGTTGCGGCAAAACAAGAACAAAGGCCAGAAACCAGAATGTAAATTTTGAATGAAATTGTTTTCTATTCATAACATCCCTTTCGTAGAATTGTTCTAATTTATGACATCAAATGTGATGGGTTTACAAAAACGCGGGTATCCCTTCCTCTCCTCCCTCAGTTCAAATGGGTCCTGTGTAACAAAGGGCAAAACAGGTAGAAATTATTATGGCTACATAGGTTTTTATGGGACATCAAGGTCTTTATGATGCCCCCCATTTTTTAGATATTTCGAGAGAAACATACCTAAAATAGCAAGACACTCCATGTCCAGATACCATTGTGCACGCCGTTCAAAAAGAAGCCGGCATTGGGCAGGGAATTCATTATCCGCATCGTTAAACAGCATTAACATGGGAACCCTTGGGAGGGGATCAAACCGGGTGGATAGGTCATAGGACAGATCCATATCGGGCGAGCTCCCACCGAGACCCTTACTGGCAACCACGAGACCTTCCAGGCGGTTGGCAAAATTTTTGGCTATGGGTCTTTCGGCCGTGTTGACAAACGCCTCGGCAAAGGGCGCTGCATCCTTAAAATCCTTGTAGGATACCCAATCACCTTCCTTGGGGGTGTATCTTGGACACATGAGAAAATACTTACAGAGGACGACGCTTACACCGAACCCACACATCTCTCCAGAGGCGGTGAAGATACCGTCGGCACGAACCCGGTAGGGCCGTCCAAAAAAAGGCACAATTGCCTCCTTGCCATCCACCCCAATCCCCAGTGTTTCGGTCATGGACCCAAAATCCAATGTTGCAACCCGGGACAGATAATCACGGTAGGTTTTTTCAAATACTTTTGATTTTTCGAGCATAAATCCTCGGCAAATATAGATTTCGAAGATGGTTTACCACAACCGAACGACCTTCTTACCATCTCTCAGCTCTCCTCTCACCTTTTCCATATGTCTGAGAGATGCAATCTCCCTTTCCAGATCCGAGGGTTCTATCTGGAGACGTTTCACAAGAAACCCAGGCTCTAAACCACCGGTCTCCTTTAATATTTGAAGGATTTGTTTCTGGGTCTCATTTATTTCAACCCGCCCTGTCTGCTCCTCTAGTGACTTGGCGCTGTGAACCGCCCACGGGTCACAGGTCCGGGCCGGCGAGAGCGCATCCATATAGCAGTCCTCACAAAGGACCTTACCATGGAATTCCCGCTCCTCGTCCACTTGAATGGCATCATTACATTTATCGCATTTCATTTTTTCCTCCACAAATCCCAGTGATTTTATTGGGCTATAGCATTTGCCCGCTGACAGAGTGTTTATGGCTCTTCACAACATTTTCTATATCTCACGTAACTTCTTGTATTCTATGTTTTGATACGCAGAAAAATCAATACAGAAAATTGTCTGCTTACCCAAACCCCAAATTGACGGGAGGGGGCAGGGCAATCCAAAAGAGATTGAATAACAGGCCACATCAGACTGTAAATTTCGCTCTATTGACTTAAGTCAATGAAAATTGTTTGCAATGTATTAAAATGGATAAACATATCAGCTCTGATCATAAGTAGTGTCTGAACGAAAAATCCTAGTTTTCGTTTGGACACTAAATATTTCTTCCCAGCGTCATGTAAAAGGAAAAAAGATATGACTCAAGAAACCAACCTGCTTGAACCTCATAAGATAAAAAGAGACGAAAAAAACAACCAAACCCTCAAACCCGCACAAGAAATAAAAAAACCCTATTCGTGGGGTATACGAAATAGCGTGCAACTGGCATTTCTTTTCATAACCATCGGTGTTGGTATTCATTTCCTTATCTACATGCTTCAGGCATCCGGCGATGGTGCCATCACCGTATCAAGACCACCCGGTGTTGAGGGATTCCTTCCTATCGGGGCACTCATGGGTTGGAAGCTGTTTTTTGTTACCGGAATATGGGACAATGTTCATCCTGCTGCGATGGTTATTTTCGGGTTTGCGGGTTTTATCTCGCTTGCACTGAGAAAATCCTTTTGCGGGTGGCTTTGTCCCATAGGGACCCCGTCTGAGTGGTTGTGGAAACTTGGTAGAAGAATTCTTGGGAAAAATTTTAGAATCCCTGTGTTTGTTGATTACCCCTTGCGTGGTTTGAAATACCTTATCCTTGGGTTTTTTATCTGGACAGTTTTTTCAATGAGCTGGGACGCTATAGACGCCTTTCTTAAAGGTCCCTACTATCGGGTGTCCGATGTCAAGATGCTGTTCTTTTTTACCCGAATGTCTGTCACCACGGCCTTGGTTCTGAGCATACTGATACTCTCCTCCTTCCTCATACGAAATCCCTGGTGCAGATACCTCTGCCCCTATGGCGCGCTTATGGGTTTGCTTGCTTTTATCAGTCCCACAGGAATAAAACGTAACCCCGAAACCTGCATAGACTGCAAACGCTGTTCAAAAGTCTGCCCCTACCACTTGACCGTGGACACAAAACCCCGGATCAAAAGCCCGGAGTGCAGCGGCTGTATGGATTGTGTAGAGGTTTGTCCGGTGCCCAAGACCCTGGAACTCAAGAGCGCGGGATGGGGGGGGAAGGCCTGGTCTCCTAAAAGTTTGGGCGCAGTTATCATGGGGCTGTTTATCGTTGTTGTGTACGTGGCAGGAATAACAGGACACTGGAGGAGCAGCGTTTCAGATCATGAGTTCCGGGTAAGATTGCAGGC
>JAUVRS010000245.1 GCA_030597505.1 Desulfobacteraceae bacterium | reverse complement strand
CTTGAAGGCGCTCTCTCAAAGGGGATTTACCTCTCACTTTTGCAGTGGCTGATATTTGGGGTTTTCTCCTGATGAACCCTTATTACCTTCTCCATGCTTTCGTCAAAACCCCAAATATCAGCCACGCTGCGACGACTGGTTTAGAGAGCGCCTTCAAGAAACACCCGAACCCCACGGTGCCCTAACTTATTGAGAACTAACAGTAAAGATACGTGGTGGAAACGACAATGGAAATAACAATAAATGGTGTTACGGAAAACGTACCGGAAAATTCCTCCATAACGGATCTCATCGGACGTTTTCAAGATAAAAAGGCCCATATGATTGTGGAACGTAACGGGGAGTTTGTGTATCCGGAAAAGCACGCCGCCACGGTTGTAAAGGAGGGCGACAAGATCGAGTTTATCAATCCCGATTTGGGGGGTTAAAGATCCGGGGCCAGACCCCGGTTGTGAGAGATCACCCCCCGTTTAGATATCTCTTGAGATAGCGGGCCGTATGAGACCCATTCGGCTTGGTCAGGAGCTCTTCCGGTGAACCGGAAACCACTACCCGCCCTCCCCCATCACCGCCTTCAGGACCCAGATCGATGATATAATCCGCCTCCTTGATGACCTCCATATTGTGTTCAATGACCGCAACGGTGTTCCCCTTATCCACCAGTGTCTGGAGGACCCGCACCAGCCCCCTGACATCGACCGGGTGGAGCCCGGTGGTGGGCTCATCCAGGATGTAGAGGGTGCGGCCACGAGAGGGCTTGGTCAGTTCCTGGGCCAATTTGATGCGCTGCGCCTCCCCTCCCGAAAGAGTGGGGCTGGGCTGTCCCAGACCAAGGTACCCAAGACCGATATCGCAAACAAAACGGATGGCCCGCCGTATAAATGGAACCGCATCAAAAAAACCCGCCGCCTCATTAAAGGTGAGATTCAGCACCTGTGCCATATTTTTCCCTTTGTAGGTGACTTCCAAAGTCTCCCGGTTGAATCGCTGCCCCTCGCAGACCTCACAGGGGATGTGGACATCGGGCAGAAAATTCATGGCTACCTTCAGGCTCCCCTGCCCTTTGCATGCGCTGCACTGGCCTGCCGCCACATTAAAGGAAAACCGCCCCGGGGCATATCCCCTGGTCCTTGCCGCGGCCGTCATGGCAAAAAGCCGCCGGATGTTGGAGAGAAACCCCACATAGGTGGCCGGCACAGAACGGGGGGTGCGGCCGATGGGGCTGTGGTCCACTTCAAGGACCCGATCCAGCTTCTCCCAACCGTCAATGCCCTTACACCACGCATTCTTGCCCGATTTATCTTTACCCGATTTATCCCTAAGGGCCTGACCCAGAAACTTCTCGTTGAGTCCCTTGTAAAGGGTTTCTTTGAGAAGAGAAGATTTGCCTGAACCCGAAACCCCGGTGAGGCATATGAAGGCGCCCAGGGGAAACTTGGCATTAATGGATTTCAAGTTGTTGCGTCTTGCCCCCCGGATTTTGAGCGCGGGGTGATCACGGTAGGGCCTAAGCCGGCTGGTACTCCTCTGGTGTCTCTCATTAAACCACGCCCCTGTCACCGAACCGGGCACCTTTCTTAGCGCGTCCAGTGTACCGCATGCCACAATTCTGCCCCCTTTCTCACCGGCACCGGGACCCATATCAATGATGGTGTCTGCCTGTCGTATGGTCTCCTCGTCATGTTCCACCACCAGAATGGAATTTCCGCGTTCCTTGAGTTCCCGGACCGCATCCAGAAGCATCCGGTTGTCTCTTGGGTGAAGACCAATGGTGGGTTCATCCAGGACATAACAGGCGCCCGACAAATTTGATCCAAGCTGCGCTGCCAGCCTTACACGCTGTGCCTCCCCGCCCGAGAGGGTCTCGCCACTTCGACTCAGGGATAGATAGGACAAACCAAGCCGGGTCAGCAAGGAGAGCCGCGTGAGAACCTCCGCCTTGATCGGTGTAACAATGGGTGCTTCATGTGCATTAAAACGGACCTTTTTCAAAACCTTCGAAAGCTCGGAAGGCGTAAATTGAACCAGATCCCAGATGGAAAGTTTGCCGATTTTTACTGCCAGCGCATTGGGTCCAAGTCGGCTGCCGTTGCAATGGGGACACACATCCGGGTTGGCTGACCCCTTATTTTCAACAACACCCAGCCCCTGGCACCCGAGACAGAATCCATGAGGGCTGTTAAAGGAAAAAAGCCGCGGGTCAAGAGATGGAGCACCCAACCCGCAATCGGGGCACAGACCTGAGAGACTAAAGATCTCTTCGTTTTCCTTGCTTGTGAGCACCAGGAGGGTCCCCTCGCCTTCATCCAGTGCCGTGGACACAACCCGGACCAGGTCTTTTGCGGGGAGGTAGCCCACCACCAATTCAATGGTGTGCTCGTGGTAACGGCTCAGCGACATATCCTTTTTGAGAGGTGTGAGAACACCGTCGATGCGCGCCCTTTTATAACCCTTTGAAAAGGCCTTGGACAGGACATCTTTGTGAAACCCCTTGCGCCCCGAGACCTTGGGTGAAAGGATTGTAACCCGCTGTTTGCGATAACGGGAACGAATTTGATTGATCACCGCCTCAAGGCCCTGGGCCGTAAGCCTGCGTTCACAGCCGGGGCAGTGTTGTATGCCGACCTTGCTAAAAAGCAGTCTCAAAAACTGATATACCTCGGTGAGGGTGGCCACGGTGGAGCGGCGGCCAGCATGGCTGACCCGCTGTTCGATAGCCACAGTGGGCGGGAGCCCGGACACCACATCAACGTCGGGCCGCTCAAGAACGTCTATATACTGCCGGGCAAAGGGAGCAAGGCTTTCCAGATAACGCCGCTGACCCTCTGCAAACAGGATATCAAATGCCAGACTGGACTTCCCCGAACCGGAAACACCTGTAAACACCACCAGTTGATTCCGGGGAATGGAAAGACTCACGTCCCGCAGGTTGTGCTCCCTTGCCCCTCTTACAGAAATGACATCCACTGATGGGGGTGCCGGTTCAGCGATCGTTAGGCTTGAAGGCCGGTTCGTTTTAAGCCGGCCCTGACCGGTCATATAGATCTTCAAAAAACGGCCGGTGTGTGATCGTCTGTTAGTTGCCACCTTCTCAGGCGGGCCCTCGGCCACGATCTCACCGCCACCACCCCCGCCTTCAGGACCCAGGTCTATGATCCAGTCCGAGACCTTGACCACCTCCATATTGTGTTCGATGACAAGGACTGTGTGACCCTTGGTCACAAGCCCCTGGAGAGCGGTCAGGAGTTTTTGGATATCGTGAAAATGGAGACCGGTGGTGGGCTCATCAAAGATAAAGAGCCGGGGGGATCGGTCATCACTCTTCAGATACCGTGAAAGCTTGAGGCGCTGGGCCTCACCTCCTGAAAGGGTATTTATGGGCTGGCCAAGCGTGATGTAACCAAGCCCCACCTTGTCCATGGGATCAAGGGCCGCCTTTATCCTGGGCTGATCTTCAAAAAAGACCAGGGCCTGGTCAACTGTCATGGAGAATATATCATGGATGTTTTTGTCCCGATATCTGACCCCCAGGACATCCGTTTCAAAACGTTTTCCACTGCAATCCGGGCAAGTGATAAAGACATCCGAGAGAAACTGCATCTCCACTTTTTCAAACCCTTGGCCCCGGCAGGTACTGCAGCGGCCCGGTTTTGTGTTAAAAGAAAAATGCGTGGCTCCAAACCCCTTCTCACAGGCCTCGGGGGTCCCGGCCAAAAGGCTGCGAACAGGGTCCATGGCCTTGGTGTAGGTCAACGGGTTGGCCCTGGGGCTTCGCCCTATGGGCCTCAGGTCAACCAATACGGCATCGGCTATCTTTTCCGCGCCTTTGATACTTTTGTGATCCCCGGGACGTCCCTGTGGTTCCCCTTTTTTCCATTTGATCGCCTTATAAAGTATCTCCTCGGCCAGGGAAGATTTGCCCGAACCCGATACCCCTGTCAGACATACAAAGAGTCCGAGAGGGATGTGGACATCAATCGCTTTTAGATTGCGGGCCGAAGCCCCCTTGATGACCAGCCATTTTCCCTTACCGGGGTTCCTCCGTTTTTCAGGGAGGGGAATTTTTCGCACACCCTTGAGATAATCACCGGTAAGGCACCCGTTTATATCTGCAGTGGGTCCAAAATACATCACCTGCCCGCCTTGACTACCTGCCCGCGGACCCAGATCCAGGACAAAATCGCTTTGACGGATGATTTCGGGGTCGTGTTCAACCACAACCACGGTGTTCTGGCGATCCTTGAGTCCCCGAAGGATTCGGGTGAGGCGATGGTTGTCACGGGGGTGAAGACCGATGCTTGGCTCATCCAGAACATAAAGGGTATTTGCCAAGGATGCACCGAGAGCCGACCCAAGCGCAACACGCTGCACTTCCCCTCCGGAAAGTGTTCTGGACTGTCTGTCAAGCGTAAGGTACTCCAGACCAACATCCTTGAGGTAGGTGAGGCGACACCGGACCTCATCCAGGACCAGTTGGGCGGCTTCACCCCTTTGAGTGACCCCCAGCGTCTCAAAAAAGCTATGGGCCGCCGCAACACTTGACCCATAGAGCGCGCCGATATTCAGCCCGCCCACTCGATACAGCAAGGCTTCCTTCTT
>JAUVRS010000074.1 GCA_030597505.1 Desulfobacteraceae bacterium | reverse complement strand
GTCTTTCTCAATAAGAATAACATCTCAGGCAGTTAATCACATTTGGAATGGGGTTTCAACAGAGATCGTTTGATTTTGGCTGATCCCTTTGAGACAAAGGCGTTGACCATAGAGGAGAAATTTCAGCAAATTGATGACGAGGAGATGCGGGTAGTGTATTATGGATGGAAAAAATGATGAAAGGACATCACCATTTGAGGGATTTTTTAAATAATGACAATGCAGAGATATTCTCGGTAAAAACGATCCTTTTTTTTGGAGGGCGTTTCGAATGCACATTTCCAAGAAGCATGAGCCTGGTGCCAGGGGAACAGGTCTGACAGATACCCATGCCCACATTTGTGATGCCTCTTTTGACGATGATCGCAAGGCCGTACTCGAACGTGCCGAGGCATCAGGAATTGAGGCCATCATTGCGGTGGGGGAAAATATTGAAGATGCACGTTTGAACCTGCGACTGTCGAGAGATTTTCCCATCGTTAAACCGGCGGCAGGTCTTTACCCCGCACACCTGGACGTTGACGCAGCCGGAGAGGTGGCGGCATTTATTCAGACGCATCACCACAGACTATGGGCCATCGGCGAGGTTGGTCTCGATTTCTGGGTCGTCAAAGAAGAAGAGCAAAGAGAACTTCAAAAAGAGATTTTTTCCGGCTTTATCCGGTTGTCGCTTGAACTGGATCTTCCGTTAAATGTCCATTCGCGTTCAGCAGGACGTCATGCGGTGGGCAGCCTGTTGGAAAACGGCGCCAAAAAGGTTCAAATGCATGCATTTGACGGAAAAGCCGCCTATGCCCTGGCGGCGGTGGAAGCCGGATATTTTTTTTCCATCCCACCCTCTGTTGTAAGATCCCGCCAGAAACAAAAGCTCGTCAAAAACCTGCCGTTGGAATGTCTTCTTCTGGAAACGGACAGTCCGGTACTGGGGCCGGATCCCAAGGTTCGCAATGAACCTGCGAATCTTTCTATGGTTGCCCGCGCTGTCGCAGATATTAAGGAACTGCCTCTGGAAACTGTCAGGGAAGTGATCAAAGAAAACACGCGGCAGTTATACAATTCCCAAGAAAATGCCGTAACTTCTCGATAAGTCCAGGAGAAATAATAGAATTTCTGGAGTGGGGTTCGGGTGTTTCTTGAAGGCGCTCTCTCAAATGGGATTTACGTCTCACTTTCGCAGTGGCTGATATTTGGGGTTTTCTCCTCATGAACCCTTATTGGCTTCTCCGTGCTTTCGTCAAAACCCCAAATATCAGCCACGCTGGCACTACTGGTTTAGAGAGCGCCGGAGAGAAACAGCTGAACCCCACGGTGCCCGAACTTATTGAGAATTTACAAAAAGCCTTGAAATAAGTATTGCCTGTGACTTTATAAAGAGACCCGGGCTCCAAAAAGGGGAAGAATAGCCAGAATATCAAAAAAACTTTGTGGTTCAACCTATTTCGCCGCTCCTGAAACATTGATTCAGGTCAGACCCTTTGCCATCTCGCCGGAGAGTATAATTACCATATATAGTGGATGCTTTAGGTTGACACACAACATCTTCTATAATAAAATATCCTTACCCTTTTCAAACGGGAAAAGCACGTTGTTTTGGCCAAACCCAATGGGAATTTATGACCGATCCCTATTGTTCCAACTGTAGGGTGAAACACCATTGACAGATCCGGGAGGTGGAATGAACAGAGAAAAGGATCTTCATGTTTACGATGAGAGCAAAGTAAAGACCCTCAGCTCTCTCGAACATATTCGTCTCAGAACCGGCATGTACATCGGGCGACTCGGTGACGGCTCGACCTATGATGACGGCATCTATATCCTGCTCAAGGAGGTGGTGGACAATGCCATTGATGAGTTCATCATGGGGCATGGAAGAAAAATCATCATCAAAATAAAGGATAATTTTGTTTCGGTTCGTGACGATGGCCGGGGAATTCCCCTGGGCAAGGTCATTGATTGCGTTTCCGTCATAAACACGGGAGCAAAATACAATGACGATGTTTTCCAGTTTAGTGTGGGGCTAAATGGTATCGGTACCAAGGCGGTCAACGCGCTTTCGTCCCACTTCAAGGTGGTTTCCTATCGTGATGGAAACTACAGCGAAGCCAGTTTTGTAAAAGGAAGGCTCACATCCAAAAAAAAGGGGAATACCTCCAGGGAACCGGACGGCACTTATGTGGAGTTTTTCCCAGACACTGAGATTTTTGGGGAATATAACTTTACCATGGAATACGTTGAGCAGCGCATGTGGAACTGCGCCTGTCTGAACAGCGGGTTGCGGTTTATCTGCAACCGGCGGAAATTTGAATCCAAAGGGGGATTGCTGGACTTGCTGTATTCCGAGGTCGGGGATGACACAACCTACGACATTGTTTACTACAAGGGGAAATACCTTGAGTTTTCATTTGCACACACCGGCAACTATGGTGAGAGATATTTTTCGTTTGTCAACGGGCAATTTACCTCTGACGGCGGGACACACCAAGCCGCGTTTCGGGAGGGGATTCTGAAGGGTGTGAATGAGTTTTACAGAAAAAGCTATTCTGGAGTAGACATTCGTGAGGGTATAGTCGGCGCAGTGGCCGTGAAACTCAAATCACCGGTATTTGAAAGTCAGACAAAGAACAAACTGGGAAATACAGACATCAGAGGCTGGATCGTGGCCGAGGTGAAGTCCGCGGTGGTTGATTTCCTACACAAGAATTCCGGGACAGCCGGGAAACTGGAAGAAAAAATTCTAAACAATGAACGGTTACGGAAGGAATTGAACGCGGTCAAAAAGGAAGCCAAGGCGGCTGCCAAAAAGATTGCTATTAAAATCCGAAATCTAAAAGACTGCAAATACCATTTGCAGGACGGTCCAAAAGGTGCGAACTCAACGGTGTTTATCACCGAGGGCCAGTCTGCATCAGGCTCCATGGTTTCGGCTCGTGATGTGTATACCCAGGCCATTTTTTCGATGCGCGGGAAACCGCAGAATGTTTATGGAAAGAACAAGGCCGCCATTTATAAGAATGAAGAGCTCTATAACATGATGATGGCCCTGGGTATCGAAGATGACATAACAAGCCTTCGTTACGGCAGGATTGTGATTGCCACCGATGCCGATCATGACGGGTTCCATATCCGGAACCTGCTGCTTACCTTTTTCCTGAACTATTTTGAGGAACTGGTTTCCGCCAACCGTGTTTATATTCTTGAAACACCACTTTTCAGAGTTCGAAACAAAAAAAAGACCCTGTATTGTTATAACGAAAATGAACGCAATGGGGCCATGGACAAGATAGGAAACCCTGAAATAACCCGATTCAAGGGGCTCGGTGAGATATCGCCAAAGGAATTTTCACAGTTTATCGGCGAGGATATGCGTCTTATAAAGATTGAGGTCCGATCCCTCAGGAGCGTTCCGGAGACACTGCGGTTTTACATGGGAAAAAACACCCCTGAACGCCGCAAATTTATCATGGAGAATTTGATCTGATGGCGTATGTCAATTCTGTTTTTAACACAAATTTTCTGGAATATGCGTCCTATGTGATAAAGGATCGTGCTATCCCGCACATTGACGATGGGTTAAAACCGGTTCAACGGCGGATCCTTCACTCGCTTTTTGAGATGGATGACGGCAAGTTCCATAAGGTTGCCAATGTGGTGGGTAACTGTATGAAATATCACCCCCACGGGGATGCCTCTATCTATTCTGCGCTTGTGGCCTTTGCCAACAAAGAGTTGTTTATTGATAAACAGGGGAACTTTGGCAATATCTTCACCGGCGATGAACCCTCAGCTGCCCGGTATATCGAGTGCCGCCTGCTGGCTCTGGCCAAGGAGGTATTTTATAATCCGGAGATTACCAAATATCAAGATTCGTACGACGGCCGTAACCGGGAGCCGGTCACATTTCCCGCAAAGATTCCCGTGCTTCTTGTTCAGGGGGCTGAGGGCATTGCCGTTGGTATGTCCACCAAGATTCTGCCTCATAATTTGATCGAGGTGGTTGAGGCAGTGATCGCTTGTGTGAAGGAGGAGACCTTTACGCTTTTCCCTGATTTTTTGACAGCGGGGCTCGCCGATGTATCCGAGTACGCCGATGGCAATGGAAAGATCCTGGTGCGGGCGAAACTCGACACCAGGGACCCAAAGAAAATTGTTATCCGGGAACTGCCCTTTGGGTCCACCACGGAAAGTCTGATCAATTCAATTGAGGCCGCGGCAAAGAAAAACAAGATAAAGATTGCTGCTGTAGAGGATTACAGCGCCGAGAGAGTTGAAATCGAAATCAAACTGGCGCGGGGAGTTTACACAAAAGATACGGCCGATGCCCTTTTTGCCTTTACTGACTGTGAATCATCCATCCCGGTCAATCTTATGGTGATTAAGGAAGGCATCCCGGCGCTCATGACCGTGACTGAAGCCATTCGGTACCATGCCAAACGACTGCTCGAAACCCTCACCGCAGAACTGAAACTGGAACAGAAACAGTTGAGGGATAAATTGCATGCCCGAACCATTGAACAGATATTCATCGAGGAACGTATTTACAAACAGATTGAGGAAATGACTACCATGGAGGCAGTCATGAGCGCTGTGATTGATGGGCTCAAACCTTTTTCCAGGAAGATCAAGCGCGAGGTTACCACCGAAGATGTTGAACGACTCTTAAAAATTCTTATCCGGCGCATCTCTCTCTACGATATAAACAAAGTCAGGAAAGAAATACAGGGGATCAGGAAGCGGTTAAAGGAGATCAGTCACCATCTTGCTCATATTAAGGATTACGCCATTTCTTTTTTGGAAGAAAAAATCATAATAAGGCACCGTGACCAGCACCCACGACAGACAGAGATCATATCTTTTGATCAGGTTGACGCGCGTGAAGCGGCCCAACGAAACTTGAAACTCCGCTATGACCCTAAAACCGGGTATCTCGGCTATGAAACAGGCGGAAACGTGCTTTTTGACGTTTCGCAATACGATCGGATATTGGTCATTCGAAAAACCGGTGCATATTCTGTGATTGATGTACCTGAGAAATTGTTCGTGGACAAAGGGATGCTTTACTGCGGATTTGCAGACCAGGAGACATGCGAAAACACCATCTTCACCGTGGTCTATCGAAACAAGGAGGAGTACCCTTATATAAAGCGGTGCCGAGTCGAAAAATTTATTCTCAACAGGGGATATTCCATTATCCCCGACAATTGCACCGTGTTAAATGCTGCCACGGTGGAAGATGGGTCCGTGACCGTTAATTACAAACCAAAACCACGTTTACGCGTTCTTCGACAAACTTTCAATATCTCTGACTATGCCATCAAAGGCGTCAGGGCCATGGGGGTTCGCCTTGCAAGCAAAGAGGTAAAGTCCGCCAGGTTTGTCAAAGGAGCCAAAGAATAGGAGTTTTTGAAAATTTATGGACCAGACTGAAGGATCACCTTTACCAAGGGACAACCTTCAGGATGGAACCTTCCGGATATTGATCCCTTGCGGACCCGTCCTTGACTTATCTCCAAAGCCTGGGACCTTTGCCTGGCGCGAATATCCCCAGATTCTGGAGCCCCCTCAATGATACAGCATATTCGTGAACCAAGTCTGAAAAAACCCATGGAAAAAAAGGATGGCATTTTTTACGGCTGGGTTATTCTGGTCGTTGCTTTTATTACCTTGGTGCTCGGCTACACGATCAGGAACACCTTTTCTGTCTTCTATCCTACCATTGTCGAGGAATTTGGGTGGGGAAGAGGCAACACCGCCTTGATGTTTTCTATTACGATTATCGTCTATGGTATGGTGGCGCCGCTTGCGGGGGGGCTTGTTGACAGGTTTGGACCCAGACGCATTTTGCCGGTGGGGGCTGTCATTGTAGGATGCGGCGTGGCGCTTTGCAGCCAGGCCACCCGTCAATGGCACTTCTATCTCTTCTATGGGGTTATGGGAGCCACAGGTCTGAGCCTGATGGGCTGGACACCCATGAGCGCCATCGTGTCAAACTGGTTTACCAAAAGGCGCGGGCTTGCCTTTGGTGTACTGGCTGCAGGCTTTGGCGGAAGCCTGGTCATGGCGTCTGTAGCCCAATTTCTCATTTCCACCTTTGGCTGGCAAATAGCCTACGTTATCATGGGACTTTCTTTGATCGTCATAGTTGTGCCGCTTTGTGGCCTTCTGATGTATAGCGATCCAAGGGAAAAAGGTCTTTTGCCGGACGGTATCCCGACCTCACTTCAAAAACCGGAGAACGCAAATTTACCTCATATCTCAACCGGGCCGGAAGGCAATGGCCCCGCTCAATGGACGATTCAACGGGCAATCAGGACATTTCACTTCTGGCTCCTTTTTCTGATGGCCTTTTGTTTCTTGGGACTCGCTGAGACCATAGCCATAGCTCATCAGGTCTTCTTTTTTCGGGATGTGGGTTATGCGCCCATGCCGGCTGCCTACATCTACAGCGTTTTTGGTGTTACCTTTGTGATTGGAAATTTGTGCAGTTTCATTTCAGACCGATATGGGCGGGAAAAGGTCTTTGTGTCCGGCTGTGTTCTCAGCGCGATGGCCGTGTGTCTTCTGTTTCTGATAAAAGACACATCACAGCCATGGATGGCCTTCTTGTTTGCTGTCCTCATTGGTCTGGGGATGGGCGCCGGGGGCCCTGTGCTTTTTGCACTGGTAGCCGATTTTTTTGAGGGAAGATATTTTGGTTCTATCCTAGGTATGGTTGTGTTTGGATTTTCCCTGGGCGGTGCCGTGGCCCCGTGGTTTGCGGGATTTATGCATGATAAAACCGGCAGTTATTTTTCAACTTACCTGGTGCTCCTGGGATCTCTGCTGTTTTCCATATTACTGATGTGGCTGATTTCTGTCCGGAAAATAGCGTCAGTTTCTCGCCATGAGGCAAATTCCCCTCATCGAACGGGGCATGGCAAGAAGTTAAAAATTGAGTCCTGAGAAGAGGCCTGCCAGGTAACGCATGGGACCAAGCAGTATGGTGCTGATAATCCGGGTATGGGCGAAATTGTCCAGCAGGATGACTCCCAGGAGGATAAAAGGCCCCCAGCGTTTGAATTCCCGGTAGCGCTGGGCAGCGGGTGGGGAAAGGAGGTTTTCCAAAACATGAGACCCATCAAGGGGGGGGAGAGGTAGGAGATTAAAGAGGCCAAGTCCCAGGTTCATAAAAAGCATGTACATCAGCACCATCCGGTAGAGATCGGAAGGCAGAAATACAAAACGGATGAGCAGTCCTGCCAGCAAAGCTGCCGAGATATTTGCCAGCGGCCCTGAAATGGACATGATTATGATGTCTTTTCTGGGGTTCCTGAAGTATCGTGGGTCAACAGGGACCGGTTTGGCCCATCCGAAATTGAAAAGAAAGAGGCAAATGGCACCCAGGGGATCGATGTGGGTGAGGGGGTTAAAGGAAAGCCGACCCATGGTTTTTGCGGTCGGATCCCCCAGCTTTAATGCCGCCTTTCCATGGGCATATTCATGTATGGTGATGGCGAAAAGAAGAACGGGAATTTTGATGATCCATTGACTGATATCAAAAGACATAAAGGGTACCTCTCAAAATTTAGAATTACAAACTACATAGCAGCAAACGGATTTTGCGGCAAGAGAGAAAAGCGGAAGATACAGGAACTCTTCAATTGAAATTTGCCCGCATAGGTTCCCCGCAGGCCCTAATTTCTGCCAAGTTGGTTTTGGTGGAGCAGGGGTTTTTTCGAATTTGATTTTTTTTCAAGGATTTGATATGTTCAAAAAGGTTCCTCGGGTGAGAAAAAAATTTTGAAGATTGCGAATTGTTGCCAGTAGCTAGCCCCATGGGCGTTACTCCAAATCCAATGTTTTTTGACGTTTTAGAAAACTATCATGTTAATGGCATCGAAGAGATTTTCATATGAGCCGTGAAAGGATAAAAATTGACCTTTTGATCCACGATCTCAAGGTTCCCCTGGCAGTGATTGAGGCCGGACTCACCTCGTTGTTGAACAGACGGGAAAAATATGGCCCCATTACAGAAAAACAGGAGAAGGTCTTGAGACGGGCATTACGGAATAACAAGGTTATCAAGACACTGGTCAATGACGCGTTGGAACTGGGGAAATCCAGACAAGGGATCATTAATTCCTCGAATTTTCGGATTTCAAGTTTGATAGAAGATGCACTGGTGGAGATGTTTGACCTGTCCTACTGTAATACTTCCGAAGAGATAAAAAATTGCATGGATTTGGAGGTATTGAAAAATGTATTGAATAAAAAGGGAGTTCTGCTTGTTATAGACGAGGGGTTGTGGGGTCAGGAGGTCTGTCTGGATGGGGCAAAGGTAAGACAAATTCTCAGAAACCTTTTGAATAATGCCCTAAAGTATCGAAAAGAATGTGTGGAACTCGTAGTCGAAAAAAGAAATGACTGTCTTGCTTTTTCCGTGAGGGACGATGGCGAAGGGATACCATCCACATACCATGAGAAAATTTTTCAATGCTATTTTCAGATGGATGCCACAGAAAACGGCTGCGTCCGGGGACACGGACTGGGCCTCGCGGGTGTGATGGTGCTGATCGAGGATATGGGCGGCAGGCTGTTTCTTGAAAGCGATGAAGGCAAAGGCGCAACGTTTTTAGTTGAGGTGCCTCTAAAAGACAACCCATAATGCTACCTTGGTGCTGATTTTTGATTCATCCCCACAGGATCATGCCCCCCTGACGTTCTACATGATTTTTCGGAGCTCTTTTTGAGAGGTACGGTACGTCTGGTCAAATTCCTTCCAAAAATCTTTGTGTTCTTCTTTCCAATCGAGTCCAAATCTCTGGTCAAAAAAAGGTTCAAGCCTGTCAAACCAGTTCCGATTCTTTTTTACCCCTTTCTCCCGGGCAGTTAATATGTCGGCCAGATAGGTGGTTATCTCAGACATCCTGTCTTTTGGCACGTAGGATTCGGCCCCCCCTTTGATCGATTTTACCAGGTTTGCGGGGCTGAGGGCATGAGCGGTGAGCATCAAGGCAGGGATGTCTTTTTTGCGGGTCAGTTCAAGGAGATCAAAGCCCCCCACCCCCATGATATCCAGGATAGCCACATCATAAGTGGTGTGATCCAGAAATTTTCGAGCGCCTTCAAAGTTGGGGGCAGTATCAATCAGGCACATGTCAAGAAGCTCTTCCAGGGTTTCCAAAATGTCGAGTTCATCGTCTACGATCAGAACCCTTTTCCCTTTAAGTATATCATCCATTCCAGACCCCCCTCAATGGTATTATCGACCCGAGAAATACTAACTTTAAGGGTATCTTGTGTCAATAATTTATATCAAAAATACATAATGTCGGAGATAGGGAGTATTAATGGGGAAAGCGTTTGGTTTGGGCCAAATTTGACAGACAACACCTGTCACATTTTGTAACGTTGGGCACCCGAACAGGGAGGCGAATTTTTCTGGAAAAGTTAAAATCAGGATCGAGCAATGGGTTGGTGACAATGATCTTCATAAAAACAGTGCGATACATCTGCTAATTGGCTGAGGAAGCCGGAGGAAAAAATCTTTTTGAATTAGTTTAAACAGTCTGTTTTTATCAGAATGGCGGTTTAGCGATGAAAGAACTGATCCAACAGGCCAGCGATATAATCATCAATTCAAGCATGACACTGGCGCTGACAGGGGCCGGGATTTCGGTTGAATCCGGTATCCCTGATTTCAGGAGCGCAGGTGGGTTATGGTCAAAATTCGATCC
>JAUVRS010000319.1 GCA_030597505.1 Desulfobacteraceae bacterium | reverse complement strand
TTCCTTTCGTACAGCTGTAATCGGATATGTCCTCGCGTCCCAGGACCCCGACGCAGACGCCGGAAAAGTAGTCCAGATGTGCCTTTTTCACGATCTTCCTGAAGCCAGGACCGGGGACCACAATTACGTCAACAAGAGATATGTAAAGACAAATGAAGAGAGCGCCCTTCGTGATCAGGTTCGAGGGTTGCCCTTCGGGGATGAAATAATCGATCTCACACAGGAGTTCAACACCCAAGACACACTTGAGGCCAGGATTGCAAAAGACGCGGACCAGTTGGATCTGATCCTGGAGCTAAAAGAGCAACTGGATTTGGGGAATTCCGGTGCAAGAGACTGGCTGTCCTTTGCCGTCCAGAGACTTATCACCGGGGCTGGAAAGGGCATGGCAGAGGAAATTCTCAAAACCGACCGGTCGGAGTGGTGGTTTGACAAACAAACAGACTGGTGGATCAACGGCCCCAACAACCCGGCGGGCAAATAGTCACGCATATCGAATCTCATGTTCAGCCAAATCATAATACCTTGACATCCCTCGCCCTGTGATTAATTTTTTTATTGATCTCTTTTCCTACCCTATCCTGAACATCTTAACAGAGAATAAGACATATGCCGGGTAAAGACTATTACAAAATTTTGGAGATTTCAAAATCAGCCTCGGCTCAAGAAGTAAAGAAGGCCTATCGCAAGCTTGCCTTGAAATATCACCCCGACCACAACAAGGGAGAAAAAACAGCTGAGGCCAAATTCAAAGAAATCAGCGAAGCTTACGCCGTCCTTAGCGATCCGGAGAAAAAGAAACAATATGACATGTTTGGCGCCGAAGGCTTTCAGAACAGATTCAGCCAGGAGGATATCTTTAGGGGTTTTGACCTGGGGAGTATCTTCAGGGAGTTTGGCTTTGGTGGCGGCGGAAGAGGCCAGGGCGGGTTTAATGGAATTTTTGGGGGACCGGGGGGAGCAGGTCAGAACTTTTCCCACGGCGGCGGTTTTCAGGGGCAAAACAGACGGGTCAGGGGCCAAGACCTCGTATATGAACTTCCCATGACCCTTGAGGAATTGTGTACTACGACAAGCAAGGTCATCAGTTACCGGGCAAGCGGTCGGCAGGAAAACATCTCTGTCAAGGTGCCCGCGGGAATTGCAGCGGGAAAAAAATTAAGACTCCGGGGAAAAGGCCAGACAGGCATGAACGGTGGCCCCCGGGGGGATCTCTTTATAAAGATCAAGGTCCTTGATCATCCGGTCTTTAAAAGGGCCAACGCAAATCTCTATTTGAAACAGCAGATCAAGTTTTCTGAAGCCGTGCTTGGCGCTGAAATCGAGGTTCCCACTATTGACGAGAAACGACTAAAGTTGAAAATACCACCGGGAACACAAAACAATGCCAGTTTCAGGTTAAAGGGTTATGGCCTGCCCAGTGCTAATGGCAAGGGCAGGGGAGATGCATTTGTGAAAATCGGAATTGCGGTTCCCAAAGAACTCAACAAGGAGCAGGAACCGCTCATAAAATCACTCACAGAAGCAGGATTGTAGAGGGAAAAATAAGGCCATCTCTACCCGGCCCACACCGCACCCCCTTGCCTTTGTCCGTTCGACGCCGCGTCAAACATTGAATCGGATATTTAAGATGTTGCCGTCTTCGACCAAATAATTTTTCCCTTCAAGCCGGATACGGCCTTTTCCGCGGACCTCCTTTTCGGATCCATACGCTACCAGATCGTCATATGTAAAGCATTCCGCCCGGATGAACCCACGAGCCAGGTCCGAGTGAATGACACCTGCCGCCTCAAGGGACGTACCCCCTTCATGAATATTCCAGGCCCGAACCTCATCAGATCCCACGGTAAAAAAACTGATATACCCCAAAAGCCCATAAGCCAGACGAGTCAAACGATCCCGGGCCGATTCCTCGATACCCATATCTGCCATAAAGAAATCCTCTTCTTCCGGATCATCCAGGCTGGACAACTCCATCTCGAATTTCCCCGCAAATTCCATAACCCGATGCATTTTTTCAATCTCGCCCCAAAGGTTGTCATTTTTTCCAAAGCTGTGTTCGTCCGAGTTGAGGATAATCATCAGTGGTTTTTGAGTAAAAAATTGAAACCCCCGCACCACCTTTTCCTCTTCCTTATTCAAATCAAGTTCAATGATGGCTCCATTTTCGCTCACATGATCTATAATCTTAAGAAGAATCTTTTCTTCCATTTGAAGGGCAGTTGTCTTTTTGCCTCGTTTGTAGGCATGGGCGATCCGTTCCAATCTATTTTCCGCAATGATCAAATCAGAGATCAATAACTCTCCAAAAACAGCTCCCATATCATCTATGGGGGTCGGGGGGAAGCCGGATTCATCTGCAAAATTTCGCACCACAACGGCCAGGGCGTCGGCCATCTTTATCAACCCCATAGCAGGACCTGAAAAGAGACCCTCTTTGGCTGATCCTTCTGTTACACCTGCAAAATCTATAAATTCAATGGTGGCATAAATCGTTTTTTTTGGCTTGTACATCTCGGAAAGATGCCAGATCCGATCATCGACCACCTCCACTACGGCCACGTTTGGTTCGGCTTTTGCATTTCCGTAAGAGGTTACCGAGGCCTCCTGCTTTGTCAGGGCGTTAAAAATAGTAGTTTTTCCCGAGTTGGGTAAACCGATCAATCCTATCCTCATAAATCGACCTCTTTTGTTGGTTTCATTTTTTCAAAAATACGCGTGTGCCCCCGGCCGCGGCAGACAAACAAAAGCCACCCCCCAGATGTTCTACGGGGTGGCCGGACTACCATGGTTTCCCGGAAGATCTTTTCCCGGCTTTTCCCCCGGAAAAAGATGTCCATAAATAAGCATTGATCTCTATTTTGTCAATGACCGAAAACACATCCCCACTTTTCTTGCAAGTTTATAATAATATCGGATTCCGTGGGGTTCACGGCGAGAAACCCCCTTTGCTGCTCCCCTGAACTTATTGAGGAATTACTCTTGTTTTGTGTATTTTCCAGACGGTTTTCCCCCGAACCGGGATTACCGGTCCCGGCAGCCTCCCAGGAAGGCTTCATATTGACACCCTGGACAAATCTCTTTATAGTTTCTCTTAATAGTGGATTATGATCATTTATAGAGGAGGAAAGGAGGGACAACGCCATGAAAATTGAATTAAAAAATATTATTTGCACCACCGATTTTTCAGACGTCTCCAACGCCGCCATTCCTTTCGGAATTGCATTGGCCAAACAGTTTGGGGCCAAACTCTT
>JAUVRS010000055.1 GCA_030597505.1 Desulfobacteraceae bacterium | reverse complement strand
TGGAGGATCTAGGAGTTGAGCACGTGGATTAAGTCTGGTTCTTTGGTCGATCTTGAGGAAGGCGTTGTAAAAAAGTCCGATTTGATCATTGAAAAGGGTAGGATCGTAAAAATTTTGCCACCGGATACTATAAAAGAGAAAGGTTCTCATGTGAAGGTCATTGATGCCTCCGGCAAGGTTATCCTCCCTGGTCTGATAGATATGCATGTTCATCTAAGGGAGCCGGGGCACGAATACAAAGAGACTATTGCCACAGGAGCAAAGGCGGGTGTGGCCGGCGGTTTTACAACCTTGGCCTGTATGCCCAACACCGATCCCCCCAATGACAACCGCGCGGTTACGGAGTTTATCTTGAGGCAAGCCCAAGAAGCCGACTTTTGTCGAATTCTCCCTGTCGCGGCCATTACAATGAGACAAGAGGGGAAGGTATTGACCGAATTTGGTGATCTCAAAAAGGCAGGCGCAGCGGCCCTGTCTGATGACGGGTTTCCCGTAACAAATAGTGAACTAATGAGAAGAGCGCTTGAGTATGCCCAATATCACGGATTAACGCTTATCTCTCATTGCGAGGATCTCAATCTGTCAAGGGGTGGAGTTATGCATGAAGGGAGTGTATCAACCCGGATTGGCCTCTCGGGAATTCCTTCGGCCAGCGAGGAGGTGATGGTTTTCCGAGATATATGTCTGGCGAAATTGACAAATTGCCCCGTCCACATAGCACATGTGAGCACAGCTGGAACGGTCGACCTGATCAGAAAGGCGAAGGAGGAGGGGGTTCCGGTTTCGGCAGAGACGGCACCCCACTATTTCACTCTGGATCATCACGCGGTCATAGGGTATAATACTCATGTCAAGGTAAATCCTCCGCTGAGAACCCTGGAGGATGTTCAGGCGATCAAGGAGGGCCTCTCAGACGGAGTTATAGACGTGATCGCAACCGACCATGCACCCCACAATGTTTTGGAAAAGGAATTGGAGTTTGATAAAGCCGCCTTTGGGATGATCGGTTTGGAAACTGCGCTGCCCTTAACCATGGAATTGGTCAGAGAAGGAGTGCTGAGGTTGACGGAGGCCATCAGAAAAATGTCATCTAATCCGGCCTCCATACTTGGGATCGAGGCGGGCCATCTGAAGGAGGGGGCCAGGGCCGATTTGGCTTTGATAGATCCAGAATATGAATATGTCCTTCAAGAAAAGGCCATTCTTTCAAAGAGCAAAAATTCTCCATTTGTTGGGAAAACCCTGAAAGGGCGAAACGAACTGACCATGATTGGAGGGAAGGTTGTCTGGAAAAGAGAGTCATAGCATCCTTGTCGTCGATGATAAAAAAAGTATGCGAGAGTTTTTGGAGATCATGTTGACCAAAGAAGGTTACAAGGTGACTCTTGCAGAAAGTGGGGAAGAGGCCTTTGGAATCCTAGAAAAGGAAATATTTGATCTGATCATTACCGATATCCGCATGAAAGATATTGACGGGATCGGGGTTTTGAAAAAGGCCAAGACGGAAGCCCCGAATACCGTCGTGGTACTTATTTCGGCCTTTGCGACTGCCCAAACTGCCGTGGACGCCATGAAAGAGGGGGCTTACGATTATATACCAAAGCCTTTTAAGGTGAAAGATTTGAAGGGGGTAGTCAAAGATGCCCTGAGATCGAGACGGATATCTCCAGAAAAGGAGGGGGGGGAGCCCACAAAGGATCGTTACCACTTTGACTGTTTGATCGGAGATGGCCCTCAGATGAAAAAAGTATACGATCTTATAAGGCGGGTTTCACAGGTCAAGAGCAATATCCTTATTACGGGTGAGAGCGGGACTGGAAAAGAACTGGTGGCATGGGCCATTCACAAGTGGAGTGATAGAAAAGACAGGCCATTCGTGGTCATAAATTGCGCAGGGATTCCCGAAAACCTTATTGAAAGCGAACTGTTTGGCTACAAGAAAGGGGCGTTTACGGGGGCGACCACCGATAAGGAGGGCCTGTTTGGAGTGGCAGATGGTGGAACGGTTTTTCTTGATGAGGTCGGGGAACTGTCGCCCACCATGCAAGTCAAACTCCTAAGGGTAATTCAGGAGAGGACCTTTACTGCCGTAGGCGACACCGAAGAGAAGACGGTTGATGTACGATTGATATCAGCGACCAACAAAGATTTGGAAAAAGAAGTAATTGAGAAAAACTTCAGGGAAGATCTTTATTTCAGAATCAATGTTATACATATCCCCGTGCCGCCTTTAAGGGAAAGGGAGGGGGATTTGCCTCTGCTGACCCAGCATTTTCTTGAAAAGTATTCACAGGAACTGGGAAAAGACATCAAAAAAGTCTCTGCCTTTGCAATGGATCTTCTAGGACGATATTACTTCCCTGGGAATGTGAGAGAGCTTGAAAACATAATTGAACGTAGTGTGGCGCTTGAGACATCCAATATAGTCCTGCCCGAAAGTCTCACCCTTTCTAATTTTAGAGGAAAGAGAATTGAGGAAGGAAGGCGAAAGACCGATCTTGGGCCGGACGGCATTGATCTCGATGCGGTCATGGCTGAGATAGAGAAGAGCCGCATCGTTGAGGCCTTGGAAATGGCCAATGGGTCAAAGCAAAAGGCTGCGGCGCTCCTGAATATCAGCATGAGATCGATGAGATACAGACTGGATAAACTGGGATTATATTCAAAAAAACAGACCCTTTGAAGAATAAACCAAAGCCTTTTCCTTCCTTCCAACGTCCAGAGATTGCAGACTGGCTCCAGATATCCTACTATTTCTCCCAGACTTATTGAGGAATTACGTTATTTTTCCAAAACCTATTGAAATATTGCGACAAATGAGACACGGCGGCGGTTTTAAAATGGAGGTGAAGATGTTTCGAGTATGTCTATTGATCCTTTTTGTGTTTGTGGCCCCTTTTTTTCAAGGCTGTGGCGCCCTTGAGTTTTTTAAAGGTGACTCAAAAGAAGAGTCGAAAGAAACAGGGGCAAGCAAGGAGGAAGTTACCAATGAAGTGACCAGGCTGAAGATCGAAAATAGAGACCTGAAGAAAGAGATAGACATACTAAAGAAGGCAAATAAGGAGATCCGGGAAAACAACCGGACAGAGATTGCAAAGGCGGAAGGTAGGTGGGAGTCCCTTAATAAAGAGTTGAGGAAATCAAAAGAACAAAATCAAAAAATTACCAATAACAACAAACCGCTAAAAGAAAAGTTCCAAAAATTTGAAAAAAATTTATTGGAAGTAAAGATCAAAGTCCTTAGTGGGGACGGAAATTTGAGGTCAGCTAAACAAATGGCAAAAAGGCTTACGGGCATGGGTTATAAAATAGAGCGGATCGCTTATGCGCCCAGATCAAATTTCAAAAAAACTTCGGTATACTTTTCACCAAAATTTGAAAATGAAGGGAGGCGCCTCGTCTCCAGTCTTGGTGCCAATACGGTCCTGAAACCTTTGACGTGGTCTTCCATTTTTGACCTGGTCGTCGTGACAGCCAAGAACCCCTAAAAATGTCATATTGAAGCACTGTTTGGGCAATAAACGGTTGCAGGTTAAGGTATGCGAGTCCTCCATATTGGGAAATATTATCCCCCCTATCAGGGAGGGATGGAAAATTTTTTAAAAGATCTTCTTTATGCCCTTCAAAAAAGGGATGTTTCCGTCTCCGCTCTGGTCCATCACCATCGTCTAAAAAAGCCTTTTCTTCCTGAAAAAGAAAATGACATTTCTATTTTTCGAGCACCCCTTAAAGGCCAGGTCCTGTATGCCCCTGTGAGCCCCGCATTTCCGGGGCTTCTCAGGCAGTCTATAAGATCCTTCCGCCCGCATATTCTTCATTTTCACCTCCCCAATCTCTCGGCGTTCTGGGGTATATTTGTCCCTGAAGCACGAGCCATCCCCTGGATGATCCATTGGCATTCGGACGTGGTGGCCTCGAAAATAGATCGCCGGATGGGTGTTGCATATGTAATATACAGACCTTTTGAGTCGTATATGTTGAGACGCTCACGTGCCATCGTGGCCACGTCTAAAGCCTATTTGCACACAAGCAGTGCCCTTGCCCGGGTTGCGGATAAGTGTCATGTGATACCCTTGGGGCTGGATCCCGGGCGAGTGAGACCGCCGGGCGACGGTCTGATCAAATGGGCCGAGAGGAAATGGGGTAAGGGCCGCCCGAGAGTTCTTGCGATTGGGAGACTGACTTACTACAAAGGCCACGAGGTCTTGATTCGAGCCGCAGTTCGTCTGTCTGATATCCGGGTGTTTATTGTGGGAGAAGGAGATCGGAGGTCCCGTCTTGAAAGGCTTATGACAGAACTGGGACTGAGGCGAAGGGTTTCGCTTCTGGGCTTTTTGGATGAACCTGAACTTCAAGCACTTCTGGCCACCTGTGACTGTCTTTGTCTGCCTTCCATAGAACGTACCGAGGCGTTTGGCCTGGTCCTCCTTGAGGCGATGCGATATACAAAGCCTGCGGTGGTCAGCGATGTTCTGGGGTCGGGTATGGGTTGGGTGGTCAGACCCGGGGACACCGGTCTTTTGGTTCGGCCGGGAGACCCCGGACAGCTTGCAAGAGCGCTGGAGGTCATGGGGGAGAGGCAGGAATTGAGGGAAAACATGGGCCGTCGGGCAAAAGAACGATTTGATAAAGTTTTTAAGATTGATCGAGTGGCTCAACAGATATTGGCTATGTATCAGGATATTTTGCCAGCCTGAGCCCGATGGCAATCTGACGAAATGTGTTGGGGTCAAGCTAGAGGACCATGAGGATGGTAAGAATGGCATATTGAGGATAATGGATATATTCGTTTGCGGTTGAGATTGTTGTTTCCTTCTGGGTTTTCATTCGACTTTTTAGCAATAATACGGTATGCTTTTATGGCTTTTTGGTAAATTCTCAATGGTCTTGGGTTCCACCGTGTTTGGCCATTTTTTTCACCGCTTTTTGAATCTGTTTTTTGGACCGGCTTTTTAAATCGGCACTTGGGCCGTGGCCCCTATTTGGGGGTTTGATAAAGCATTGGGAAAATGAAAAATTGCTTTTCACAAGAACAAAGAAGCGGACCACTTGTTGTCCTGATCCCTGCTCTGAACGAGGCGTCAACTATAGGTCGTAGTGTCGCGGAGGTCAAGGCGGAGCTTGACTGTGATGTGGTCGTTATAGATGATGCGAGCGTGGACGATACAGCGGAGGAGGCTCGATCAGCGGGTGCAACCGTGTTGCCTCTCAGGGTGCAAATAGGCGCGTGGGGAGCCATCCGTACCGGGATGTGTTATGCCTTCAAACATGGCTACCGGGTTGCAGTTACCATGGACGGGGATGGACAACACTCTGCAAAAACTATCCAATCCGTTGTTGCACCCATTGAATCGAAAGAGGCAGATGTGATCATCGGCTCGTGCATCGATCGTGGGAGTCGAGCTAGAAAAATTGTCTGGGTCTTGTTTCGTAAACTTACAAAGCTTAAAGTGGAAGACTTGACATCGGGACTCCGTGCCTATAATCGGGCGGCCATATTTGAGCTCACTTCATCGGTTACTGCCCTCTTTGATTATCAGGACATTGTGGTCTTGCTTTATCTTCAGAAGAGAGGGCTTAAGATAGCAGAGACACCGGTGGACATGTGCCCCAGAATATCGGGGCACTCCAAGATTTTTCATTCATGGGTGGCCGTCTTACGTTATCTTCTGGTAACGAGTGTTTTGTGTTTGTCCCGGGAGAAATAGATACAATAGACGTGTCGTATATCTCTCAGACCTTATGAGGATACTATGGGGATTTCGTATAACCTGACATCTTTGGTGATTGGGGTCATTGCAGCAGGTATTATACTCCTGCTGGTCCGAAAGGACCTGATACACAGTAGGTATTCCATATGGTGGCTCCTGATGGCCGCGGGGATCGCTGTATTCGGATGTTTCCCTCAATTGGTGGATAAGCTAGCCAATAAGGTAGGCGTGCACTATGGTCCGATCTTGCTTATCGTCGTTGGAATGGCTTTGATTCTGATCAAAATGCTGACCATGGATATTGAGCGCTCTGATCAGGAGCGAAGACTTCGGTTGCTTACGCAGAGGCTTGCCATCTTGGAAGGTGAAAATTCGGTCGACCCCGAGAAAGGGGAAGAATCTGAGAGGTCACATTAGGAAGAACAAGGCCCTGCCAAGTGAGCTAAGGGGATGCGCAAACCCTAAGTCTGAGGAAATTTTATTGACACTTTTATTTTCTAATGATATACATATTAACTTTTGAGCAAATCGCTCCTTGTCCCTCAGGACGGCTTGGTGGCAAGTCGGTCCTCTATTCAGTTTGTTGCAGGGACCAAGATCCTGATCAGGAAAAGGCCGGAAGGAGAAAAATAGAAACATGAGATACTATGAAACCCTTTATATAATAAATCCAGGCTTGTCAGAAGAGGATTGCAAAGAGGTTGTGACCAAGTTTAACGATCTCGTTGAAAAGAATGGCGGAGTGGTAACAAAAGTAGATGAATGGGGGAAAAAAACCTTAGCTTATGCGGTAAAAAAACACGATAAAGGCTATTATGTGCTCCTGCAGTACTGCGGAGAGCCTGGTATTACCGATCGAGTTAAGAGAGATCTGAAGTTGGATGACAGGGTCTTGAAATACCAGACAATAAAGCTGAGTGACCATGTGGACCCAGAGGCCATAAAACCGGGTTCCCAAAAAGAAGAGTCCAAAACAGGGGAAGAAATGACGACTCCGGATAAAATGAGCCCCAAAGAAGAAGTGAAGACAGAAAAAGACCAAGAGGATGAAAATGCCACCATATCGGAATAGTAGACGTCCAGATGACAAGGGCAAGTTTCGGAGAACTTATCACAGAAGAAAAATATGCAGATTTTGCGCGGATAGCAGCCTTGTGATAGATTACAAGGAAATCAAGGTCCTCAGATATTTTACAACAGAACGGGGTAAGATTACGCCGCGGAGAATCTCAGGTAACTGCGCGAAGCATCAGCGTAAACTAACTTTGGCTCTCAAAAGGGCTAGAAATATGGCCCTGTTGCCATTCACAACGTCTGTTGTGAGATAAATCAAATCCTTTAAGCATTTCGGGGATTTGCCACTCCTGAACCCCATGAAATTAAAAGATTTACTCGGGTGTGTGGGCTGTGCCGCCTTTTTTCTATTGGCCTCTGCGTGGATCCCTTTGTTTGGTCCCTTTCTCAGCCTCTTAGCCCCTCTGCCATTCCTTTATTATTCGACTAAGCTGGGTCTCTATCAAGGCATAAAAATTGCGGCTGCGACAATGCTCATCATCGGCCTCTTTGCCAAACTGATAGGGTTTCCACAGGTTATCCTTTTTGGAGTAGAGTTCAGCCTGCTGGGGATCGCCCTGTCCGAGTTGATGCGAAGGAGGTTATCCCTGGGGCAGACGATCTTTATTGCTACTGCTTTTATGTTGGCTTTGGGGATCTGTTTTCTTTTTTTTATTGCCCTTTCGGAAAACTTGGGTCCTTTTGAGATGATCTCAAAATATCTCCAGGGCCATTTGAGGGAAACCATCAATGCGTATGAGCAGACCGGGATAACAAAGGAAAACGCCCTGGAACTTGAGGTCTATGCAAAGGTTTTTGTAGACACCGTTTCCAATGTCTATCCGTCCCTTATGATTGTCGGTACCGGATTTGCCGTCTGGCTCAATATTGTCTTGGCAAAGCCCTTGTTTAGAATCAGACGTCTTGAATATCCCAAATTCGCTCCCATGGACCGCTGGCAGGCCCCCGACGGTTTGGTGTGGGGGGTGATTGTGTCAGGTTTTGCTTTATTTTTTTTATCAGGGGGTATAAAATTAATCGCAATAAATGTGCTGATCGTCATAATGGCGGCCTATCTTTTCCATGGATTGTCTATCATTTTGTTTTTTCTGAATAAATACAAAATTCCCTCATGGATGAGGATAGGTATTTATTTCTTGATTATTGTTCAACAGCTCTTTTTGGCAGTCTTGGCCCTAGCCGGGCTTTTTGACCAATGGATCGATTTCAGAAAGATCCACAGGAGGGCGGAGGGCTGATTCCAGGTATGGAGGAAGTAGTATGAAAATAATTTTAAGACAGGATGTGGATGAATTGGGCCTAGAGGGAGATGTTGTGGGTGTGGCAAAAGGTTATGCTCGTAATTACCTGATCCCGAAGAGCATTGCCGTTGAAGCCACTACGCAAAACATGAAGGCCTTTCAGATGCAAAGCAAAAAAATTGACGCCAGAAGACTAAAGGCCAAGGAAGAGGCTGAAAGGCTAAAAGAAAAAATAGAGGAGATTGTTGTCACCTTTTTACACAAGGCTGGTGAAGAGGGGAAACTCTACGGTTCTGTCACTAGCATGGATATCGCCTCACGGCTCGAAGACCAGGGTATTGTCGTTGATCGCAGAAAAATAGTCCTGGAAAAACCCATAAAGACGTTGGGAGAATTCAAGGTTCCGATCAAAATCTACCCGGGTGTTACGGGTTCGCTAAAGGTAATGGTGGACCCCGAAAAAAACCCTGAAAAAGCAAAAGCGGAGTAGCGCTTTTCGATGCACCAAGCCAGAGAAAAAGCAGATCCATCTTACCTGAAGGTTCCCCCACATAATATTGAAGCGGAACAGGCCATACTGGGCGGCATGTTGAGAAATAATGACGCTATGAATCAGGTTATGGACATCCTGTCCCCGTCTGATTTTTATCGTGAAACCAATGAGAGCCTTTTTGAAGGGATGGCTCAACTGTACAATAATGACGAGCCGATCGATATCATCACACTGTCGGCGTTTCTCAATAAGAAGAATTCCCTTGAAAAAGTGGGGGGTGCAGATTACCTGGGCTCGCTGATAGAGGCGGTTTCCACCTCTGCAGGAATCACCTACCATGCAGAAATTGTAAAGGGGCTGGCCATTCGAAGAAAGCTGATCAGCCAGTGTTCGATCATTTCTGATGCCTGTTTTCGAGGTGAGAAAGAGACTGAAGACCTTCTTGATATGGCCGAACAGTCTGTTTTTAATATTGCCGAAGAGCATGTCAGGGAGGGCTTCCAGGGTCTGAATGAAGTCATTGCGGGCAGTTTTAGACAATTGGAGAGCGCTGCCCAGTTCGAGGGGTATGTGACGGGTGTCCCCACTGGGTTTGATGATCTTGACCGGTTGACAACGGGGTTTCAACCATCCGATTTGATCATCATCGCGGGCAGGCCCAGCATGGGAAAGACGGCCTTAGCCCTGAATATCGGTTACAACGCAGCCAAGGCAACCCAGAACGGGGTAGCAGTGTTCTCGCTGGAGATGTCCAAGTCGCAACTAGGCCTCAGATTGTTGGGGTTTGATTCCGGTATAAGCTCCACCAAGTTGAGGACCGGGTTTATAAGAGATAATGAATGGGGGGCATTGACCGAGTCGGCGAATCGGTTATCTGAACTGCCGATCTTTATCGATGACAGTTCGTCCATCAGCGTAATAGAAATGAAGGCCAAGTGTAGACGGTTAAAGAAAAAGCACGACTTAACCCTCGTCATCGTTGATTATCTTCAACTGATCCAGGGGCGGAGATCAGCCGAATCCCGACAACTGGAGATATCAGAGGTGTCAAGATCTTTGAAGGCCCTGGCAAAAGACCTTAATGTTCCTGTTGTGGCCCTGTCCCAGTTGAACAGAAAGGTGGAGGATCGGCCAAACAAAAAGCCACAATTGGCAGATCTGAGGGAAAGCGGCGCCATTGAACAGGATGCGGATGTGATTGCCTTTATATATAGGGACGAGGTGTATAATCCTGACTCAACAGAAAATCGAAATATCGCTGACATCATTGTGGCAAAACAGAGAAATGGCCCCACCGGTTCTTTAAAGTTGACCTTTTTGAAGGATGTTACGCGTTTTCGAAATTACACAGAAGAAGATAGTCTTGTGTAGACAAGACAATAGCCTCAAAGTTTTACTATCGAAAAAGTATATGGCAAAACCGGCGGTCTGAAATCCGCCCAACAGAAGCGGCTTCAAAATCTCTACCGCCGCAGAATATCCCCCCATGAGATCATTTCTCATGAATTGGCCCGCCAGATTTCCTCTATTTCCCATGAAATCAAAAGACAAGTGGCGTTGCTCATAGGTCGAAAAGGACAAGTGGCATATGTGATTGTTGGTGACAACAGACATATTTGGATTCCGGATCTGAGCGGTTTTAGGTTCGGAGCAGGCCGTCTTAAAGGTCTCCGATGCGTCCATACCCATCTGAATAAAGAACCCCTTTCAGGGGAGGACATAACAGATCTTGTATTGCTGGCCCTGGACCTTATGGTGTGCGTCCAGCTGGATGAAAGGGGGATGCCGGGGCCGATTTCATACGCAAATATCTTTCCGTCAAATGACAGTGAAAAGGGATGGGATGTGATCCGGCGCCCGGATATCGGGCAACTGGATGTGGACGTTCTTTCACTGATCGGATCTCTTGAAGAGGAACTGGGAAGGAAACATGAAGGACGCTCCCTGGGAGGGGAGGAAAAGGCCCTGTTGGTGGGGGTGACCCCGGGCCCGCGATGGCAGGAAGAGGAATCTCTGGATGAACTGGAGTCTCTTGCCCTTTCTGATGGTATTGGGATAGTCGGAAAGGTCATCCAACGTATCAAAAAGGTCAATCCCCGGTTTTTGATAGGGAAGGGTAAGGTGAGTGAACTGGTCCTGAGGTGTCTTCAGACCGGGTCCGATCTTTTGATCTTTGATACCGAATTGACGCCTGCTCAGGTGAAGAGCCTGGCTGATTTTACTGAACTCAGGATAATTGACCGAAGCCAACTTATCCTGGACATATTCGCCAAACGTGCAATGACGAGAGAAGGAAAAATCCAGGTGGAGCTTGCCCAGTTGAAGTATATGTTCCCGAGGCTTGCCACCAGAAATACCGCCATGTCCCGACTGACAGGGGGAATAGGTGGGAGGGGGCCGGGTGAGACCAAGTTGGAGGTCAACAGACGACGGGTCAGGGAACGGATGGCAAGATTAAACCGGGAACTTGGGGAAATAAAGCGGCAGCGGGAGAAAAGAAGACGGTTGCGTGAGATAAACAGATTGCCCGTTATTTCCATTGTCGGATACACCAACGCAGGGAAGTCCACGTTGTTAAACACGTTGACCAACAGCCATGTAAGCGTCAGGAATCGTCTCTTTGAAACCCTCGACCCCAGCAGTCGCCGTTTGAGATTTCCCCGCGAACGGGAGGCGATTATTACCGACACAGTCGGATTTATCAGAAACCTGCCCAAAAGCCTTATGGAGGCCTTTGCTGCAACGCTCGAAGAGCTTCGCGACGCGCACTTGCTCCTGCACGTGGCTGACGCCACCAGTCCCAGGGTGGATGAGGAGATAAAAGTCGTTGAAAAGATCCTGATAGATCTTGATCTGGCGGCGATTCCCACCTTATTGGTTCTCAATAAAACGGATCTTGTTGATGTTCAGAAGGCCAGGGCTTTTTCGAAAAAATTGGGAGGGATCGCCATCTCCGCAATTACCCCCTCCACCATCTATCCACTGGTCAAAAAGATCCAAGGCCTTATATGGAAAAGCATATGATATAATTCAAGTGTTAGGCCGCCGCAGTCTCAATTCGTAACTTCGCTTCTTTAGTTGTCGGATAATGCCTGAAGATATCTCTGGGGCACTTTTCTACACATATCTCTTCACATGCAGCGCCATAATCCAAACATTTTTGGTGGTCAATCTGAACGATGTTATCCTCCAGGCTGACGACCTTGGCAGGGCAGACCTTAACGCA
>JAUVRS010000222.1 GCA_030597505.1 Desulfobacteraceae bacterium | reverse complement strand
GGAGAAAAAAGAAAAGCCGTCGGCAAGATGTTTCATGGTGTCGCCCCCACTAACGGCCGCCATCATCTTGCCGCTTTCCAGGGCCAGATCTTTAATAACACCTTTTGCGAGTTCAATGGCCTTTCCCTGTCCCAGTTCATCCATAAAAGCCTGGATCATAGGTTCCGCAATCAAGGCCTCTATTTCTCGCCGAACCAAATTACTTACTTTATTAATATCATTGTCCATTTCCATATCTCTTTATATTCGATTAAGATTTCGTTTTGGTAAAACGATGATAGACAATAGACAGCGGTGTGTCAACGAGGATGAGGGGTCTTTCATGTTTTCGTTTTATGAACCAAAAAAGTAATTTGACCAAAGCCCTTACACTTAGTATTATTAAGATTATCGGATGAACAGTTCAGTTCATAACCTTTTCAATATCACCCAAACTCTTGGATGAAGCAAGCCGGGGTTACAGAGCTTGAAAGGCCCAAGATCTTTACATGAAACATTATAGGGGTCACTTGTGAAAAAGAGACGCATACTACCAAGAACTATTCGAGGCAAGCTTATCTTTTATTTTGGGTTAACTGTGGCATTGGTCGTCCTTCTAATTCTTTTGGTATTTTCGCAAAGTATGTACAGGGATTTGATCAAAAACAACGATCTTCTTATCAAAGCAGATACACGCGAGATAGCCAACAGGATCGACGAACAAAATCTTGAAGCGGTAACGATTGCAAAGACCATGGCGCTGGCACAAAAAAGCGGACTTTTCGGAAAACGAGAAATCTCGATGGTGTACGCCCGGAACATCCTTTTAGAAAACCCGAAGTTTACGGGTGCATATTTTGGATATGAGCCAAATGCAGATCAGAATGACAAGGCCTATTTGGAAAAACATGGCAAAGAAGCAAAAGGGGTGAACGAAAATGGCAGGTTTCTCCCTTACTGGTTTGTTGATGAGAGTGATAAGGGAAAAGTTAAGGTTAACCCCCTCATTGACATGGAAAAAAGTCTTTATTACCAGGGCTGCAAAGAAAATTTCCTTTCAGGTAACAAAGACAAACATATGATCACTGAACCCTATTACTATGAAGGAAAAATGATCGTTGAGCAAACTTTTCCGATTGAAATAAACGGTAAATTTATGGGTATTGCGGGTGTTGACCGAGCATTAACAGACATCCACACCTATCTCGAAGAGTTTAAACCCTACAGATCGGCGGCCTTCGTGTTGCTGAGCCGAAAAGGCAAGATCATTTCGTCAACCATGAGTTTGGCATCAGAAAAAACGCTTAGCCAACTTATGCGAGCGTCTTCCGGGGAAGACAAGAAATCAAGAATCCAAATCAATAAACGAATGATAACCAGAAATATCTCAGAAACTGATTACAAGACTTTTCTGAAGCTTTTCTACGATCATTCCGGCCCTCCTATTCTGGTCCGCCGGATCGACCCCTTGGACGGAAAAATCTATATCTTTTCGGGAGCTAAGATTGAGACGGGAGACTGGACGATTGTCATGCGTGTTTCTGAAGCCGAGATAATGGCACCCATTAAGCGTACCCTGATCAATGTTCTGGTTGTTTCATTTATCGGTCTGTTCATAATTCTTGCAATTGTAATCTTACTGGCGAGGAAAATTAGCGGACCTATTTCTCAGGCCGTGAATATTGCCAAAAAGGTCGCCGACGGAGATTTCACGGCCAAAGTAGATGTTAACTCGGAAGATGAGACCGGGCATCTGCTTTCTGCCCTGGCGACCATGACCGAAAATCTCAGTTCCCTGGTTGGGCAAGTCCAGCGGTCCGGTATCCAGGTGACCTCGTCATCTACAGAGTTGGCTGCTACTGCCAAGGAACAAGAGGCCACCCTGACGACCCAGACGGAATCCACAAACAAGGTTGTAAAGTCTGTGGAGGCTATCTCACATGTTGCCACGGACTTGGTGGATACCATGCAACAGGTGGCCTTCATGTCCCAGGAGACTGCCGGGTTCGCAAGCAGTGGACAAGAAGATCTGGCTCGTATGGAAGAAACCATGCACAATATGGAGAGAGCATCAAAATCAATATCCGGCAGATTAGAGACCATTAACGAGAAAGCGGAAAACATTACGAATGTGGTTGACACGATATCAAAGGTGGCCGATCAGACAAATCTACTGTCATTAAATGCGGCCCTTGAAGCAGAGAAGGCCGGCGAATACGGCCGGGGATTTCAAGTGGTGGCGAGAGAGATTCGCAGGCTGGCGGACCAGACTGCCGTTGCCACTTTGGATATTGATCAGATGGTGCAGGAAATGCAGTCTGCGGTATCCGCCGGTGTCATGGAAATGGACAAGTTCATAACAGAAGTGAGAGGCAACACCGAAGACGTCGGCAAGATCAGCACCCAACTGACTCGGATTATCGAGCAGGTTCAAGCCCTGTCTCCAAGTTTCGAAGACGTAAACGTGGCAATGGGTCATCAGTCTGAAAACGCCCAAGGGATCAACACTGCTATGACGAACCTCAGTGAAGAACTGGCACAGACCCTTGACTCTTTGCGTGAAACCTACAAAGCCATTGAACAGTTGAATGATGCCGCAATGGGCCTCAAAGACGAGATTTCACATTTTAAGGTGACGTAAACACAGGATTGAAAATTGACTATTTACAATCGACGAGTAAAAAACGTGAAAAAACACTTCTTACAATCTATAGTGGAGGGTTCACATCCCTTTGAAAGGAATCGCCATGGGTAAACACAAACTTTTTTTCCTGCCGGAAAAAAAAGAGATAGAAGTAGAGGACGGCATTACAATTATGGAGGCTGCTCAAAGAGCGGAGATACACGTCAACAGCCTGTGTGGTGGCGAAGGGGTCTGTGGTAAGTGTCGGATTCAGGTCACTCAGGGTAGTATACGGCCAGACAAAAATTCTATCAGCTTTTTATCCAAAGAGGAGATCATCGAAGGATATCTCCTGGCCTGTCAGGCAAAGATTTATGAAAACGTGGAGGTTGTCATTCCGCCCGAATCACGTTTGGAAACAGAACAAATCCTGATGGAACAACCGGCAGTGGATTACAGCGACCCCGAAAAAGTCTCCGTTCCCAAAATTCCACAAGACCCCATGACTCTTTTTGAGCCTCTGTCACAAAAGATATACCTTGAACTCCCTCAACCCTCTCTTGAAGACAACATGGGGGATATGGAAAGAATTATCAGGGAATTGAGAAAAAAGGCCGGGTATCAAAATTTAGAGGCCTCTTTTGATTGTCTTCACGATTTGACTTCAAAGCTGCGCGACAATTCCTGGAAGGTTACGGCCACGATAACCAAGGACAGTGATCTGTGGCGAGTAATACAGATCGAGGCCGGGGATACCAGTGATCAAAACTATGGTTTAGCAATTGATGTGGGAACGACCACGGTTGTTGCCCAGCTTGTCCATATGAAATCGGGCAATGTTGTAGGGGTGACGGGAAGCCATAATCTTCAAGCACGTTACGGTGAGGATGTCATATCCAGGATGATATTTGCCTGTGGCAGCCAGGAAGGCCTGGACCCGCTCCACAAGGCCATAATAAAAAATATCAATAGTCTGATAAAGACATTGATCTCTGAAAAGGAGATAGACGTTGACCAGATTACAGCAATTGTGGCGGCCGGTAACACCACAATGAGCCACCTTCTTCTGTCGCTCACGCCCTGTTCCATCAGGCTAGCCCCCTATGTGCCCACTGCCAATGTTTTCCCACAAATACGGGCAGCAGCACTGGGTATCGACGTGAATCCCAACGGCATAATCGAGACAATGCCGGCAGTAGCCAGCTACGTGGGAGGGGATATTGTTGCCGGTGTTATTGCCTGCGGAATAGCAGACAAACCCGAAACGAATGTCCTTATTGATGTGGGTACCAATGGGGAGATCGTCATGGGAAATAACGAATGGCTGGTTTGCTGTTCAGCCTCTGCCGGGCCCGCCTTTGAGGGTGGCGGGATCAAGAACGGCATGAGGGCTGCACGGGGGGCAATTGAACGGGTGGAGATAGAAAACGGCAACGTGACATATCATACCATAGGCAAGGCCAAACCGAGAGGGATATGCGGGTCGGGGTTGATTGACTGTATATATGGTTTTGTTCAAAACGGAATAATAAACCACGAAGGAAAATTCAACCTTTCGGACAGGCATAAAAGAATCATAGAAAAAGACGGAGAGATCCAGTTTATAGTCGCATATTCAAAGGACACTGAGTCAGGGAAAGACCTGACAATAACTGAATCAGGCATTGCCAATGTTATCAGATCCAAAGGCGCCGTATTTGCCGCCATCAAGTCCCTTATGGATTATGTGGGGGTAAAATTTGATGAGATTGGCACCTTTTTTGTAGCCGGCGGGTTTGGCACATATCTGGATATCCCCAAAGCCATCGGGATAGGGCTCCTGCCGGATCTTGATCCTCAAAAAATCCAGTTTATAGGAAACAGTTCTCTGATGGGGGCTCGCATTGCACTTTTATCCGGTCATGCCATCGAACGCTCAGCCAAGATAGCGAGCGGCATGACCAACATAGAACTCTCCACATATCAACCGTTTATGGATGAATATGTTGCCGCAATGTTTTTGCCCCACACGGATAGACGACTCTTTCCTTCGGTCAATTATTAAAATATGTTATTTTTTTTGTTTTGTTAAAAGAGGGTTTTGAACCGGATGGAGAATGATGTAAAAGGTTTTCAGGTGGAAAACTGCTTTGGCCCCAATGGCTGCCCAAACCGGGCAGTAAAATTTGACGGGCTGGCAAAAAAACTCGAAAAAAGGCTTTTGGAAAGAAATTTAAGGGATTTTTTAAAAAAGAGGGTAAACGGTCCATTAAGAACCCATCATGAGTTCCGTGTTTCTATTTCGGACTGCCCAAATGCTTGTTCCCGTCCCCAAATAGTTGATGTGGGACTCATAGGGGCCAGCAAGCCAAAAGTTTCGGATGAAATATGCAGTCAGTGCGGCGAGTGTGTAG
>JAUVRS010000141.1 GCA_030597505.1 Desulfobacteraceae bacterium | reverse complement strand
ATTTTGAGGATTATAATTTGAGTCTGACCCCGGTACCATCTTCCGGAGCTACGGGGCACGCGCAGAGATTGGGAAAAATAGCCATTCTCGGACTGCCTCCTAGAATCGCTTTGCCCACCCTTCGATTCTATCAAAAGCCTTGTTGATATCCGTCTCACTGGCACCAAAGGAGAGACGTAAATGTCCCTCTCCAGTGGGGCCAAAACCGCTCCCGGGGATTGTAATGACCTTGGCCTCATATAGGAGTTTGAGCGCAAGATCCATGTCACTCACTCCCTCAAGAATGATCTTGGGAAAAACATAGTAGGCCCCCTTCGGTTTTTGGTAAGAGAAGATATTTGAAAGAATGTTCAGGCGATCGCAGGCAATATCACGTCTTGACTGGAGCGATGTCACCAGGTGGTGAATAAACTGATCACCCTCGCCATCTGCTCCGTTGGTCGCACGAAGACCGGCCAATGCCGCATGCTGGGAAATGGTCGGCGCACAAATGGCGAATGCGTCATGAACCTTCAAAACCTGATCAATCATCCGGGCGCTTGCATACATATACCCGACTCTCCACCCGGTCATACAATACATTTTTGAGAAACTATAACAGGCGATGAGATTATCCTTTAGCTCCGGAATCGACGCAGGGCTAAAATGAACAAGGTCATCATAAAGAAGAAAATCATAGGCTTCATCTGTAATCATAAAAAGATTCAGATCTATTGCTATCTGCGCCAGGGACCGAACCTCATCTTCAGAGAATACCGCCCCGGTAGGGTTCATGGGGCTGCAGAGTAAAATAGCTTTGGTTCTGGGGGTGATTGCTTTTTTAAAACCCTCAATGTTCAGCCGCCATCCTTCCTCTTCAATAAGGGGTACAAAAACCGGTGTCCCTTCAGCAAAAAGTATCTGTTCAATATGCGAAGAGTAATTCGGGCAGGGTATTAAAACCTCATCTCCCTTTTCAATAATTGTGGCAATACCGCCGGCAAGCGCTTCCATGGCCCCGCAACTCACGAATAGTTCTGTTTCGGGGTTGACGGTGACACCCTTGACCCGCTGAAGATGCCTGGCGATTTCAACTTTGAGTTCTGGCATCCCCGGCTGCAAAGAGTATTTTCCTATGGTATCATTGTGTCTCAGGGCTTCCACAACACTTTCCACAATAAAAGCCGGTGTTCTAAACGAGGGAATTCCCTGCCCAAGAGAAACGCATCCGTCGACCTTGTTCGCCAGGACAGGCATTTGCTTGATCGCAGACACACTGATGTTTGAAACGCGTTTGGTGATACCCGTTATATCTTCATTTTTCCCTACACTTTCATATACTGATCGATTCGCCATATTGAAATTCGCCCCTACCCTTTCCATTGCCGCAGAGCAGGAAAGACGCCTTTGTCTCCCCTCTATGATGTATTTTATGGATAACATCCCAATTAAACGCCGGATACTGTCCAAAAAAGCGCCACTGAACATGCAAATACCACAGCAATTCAGAGATTGCCAGAGGCTTTTGTAATTCGCTTGAAAGATTTGGATTTTCTATTTTGACAATTCGAAATCCCCTTCTTTACTTTGAGGCCGGAAATAGGATAAATAGTCATATATTCAAGACAGTCACTGGACAAAATGGTTTGGTGAAAGGGCAAAATTCTGGATGGAGGGAATTGGAATGATACATTACTGTTATATGAATAGCCCCGTGGGCGAATTATTGCTTGCCGGTGACAAGACTGGTCTCAAACTTATCAAATTTCCAAAAAGCAAAAGGACCTACGGGCCTCTCGCAGGTTGGGAGGAGAAGAGCGAATCTCTAAAGGACGCCGTCGAACAGCTCGATGCCTATTTTGCAGGGAAGTTGAAGAAGTTCGATCTCAACCTCACCCCCGACGGCACCCCTTTTCAGCAAAGTGTCTGGGATGCCCTCCTAGACATACCTTACGGTGAAACGGTTTCTTATGGGGATGTGGCACGCAAGATCGAAAACCCAAAAGCCTCCCGTCCGGTGGGCGGCGCTGTGGGGAGAAATCCACTGGCCATCATAATTCCCTGTCATCGCGTTATCGGAACTGACGGGAGTCTTACGGGATTTGGAGGCGGGTTAGAGACAAAAAAAATCCTGTTGGCCCTTGAACAGAATAATCGTTAAGAAATGGAACCCCTGATGTAACCGTTCATGGGTTCAAAGGTTCTCCGCCCAGCGGAATCTTCGACAGAGCACAAGGTTCCATTCTCATCCCCGGGCTGCATTTAAGACCCGTATCCACGAGAAAAACGTCAGCTTTGTCAGGCCTAATCCAAGCCGTCGTGCCCCGCAAAATTCACCAAGTGACAGCCCAGTTTACCCTGTAGGTTTGACAAATCGTGCTGGGGCACCTTCCCGGTTCTTATGTTCTTGATCTTTTTTCAATCAACAATCATAAATTTTACCCCGTTAAATTTTCACGAAGTGAAACGGTGCAGCCGATTTAACCGGGGCATAAATCCCCCGGAGCATCTCTCCTAAACCCATAGTGTTGTTTTGGTGATAGACATTTTTGAAATAATTGCCTTGACAAACCCAGTTTTTGGTTATATTTAGTTAACACTATGAACAATATTAATAATGAGACCAATGGAGATTTGCTAAACTATCAAACAATGCGGCTAAAGGATATTATTGCCGAGATAGTTCAATGCTGTGATGACAGAAAACTGTATGAATCCCAGAAGTTCGGACTTCCCTATTCGGAGCTAAAATGTCTGATGCTGTTTCCTGGCGAGCGATACCTGACCGTCAAAGGAATCGCGGAAAAGCTCCAGGTGGCAAAAAGCCGGGTCACCAAAATCCTGGATTGTCTGATTGGAAAAAGGTTTGCAGTCCGGATTGTGGACCCTACTGACGCGAGAGTAAAACTGATAAGCCTGACCCCCAAGGGAAAACAAAAGGCAGAAGAACTCGAGAATTTTCAACGCCAGATCCACGGGAACCTCCTTTTGCAGATGAACAACCAGGAGAGAAAAAACGTGATCTCTCAGTTGGAATTGCTTAGAACCGCAATGGAGGCAGTCAAGGAACAAATGGTTTGAGTTTATAAAAATTTTTACATTTGAAAACACCCCAAAAAAAAGCGGTCTTACAAAAACAGGTTCACAACATTAACAATAAATTGCGTTTATCATTTATAAAGGAGGTTGTCATGAAAGAAAACACTGCAAGAAAAGAAGATCAAGGACAATTAGATGGGCAGGCTACCAAGCTAAAGGAACTTGAAACCCAATTTGCCGAGATAAAAACCCAATTGGAGGCACTTCAGAAAAAAACCCAGGAGGACAAACTCTCTATGATCGTTTTCAGTGGTGATCTGGACAAGGCTTTGGCATCGCTGATCATTGCCACAGGTTCCGTGGCAATGGGACTAGAGGTAGTGATGTTCTTCACATTTTGGGGCACCACACTTCTGAGGGACAAAGGCAAAAAAGTTGGGGGCAAGGACATGATGGGGAAGATGTTTGGAGCCATGCTCCCCACTGGAACAGGAGATTTGAAGCTCTCCAAGTTGAATATGGGCGGTATGGGCACTGTCATGATGAAATCCCTTATGAAAAAGAAAAATGTGGCCTCCATGGAAGAGATGCTCGAACTGGCCGGAGAAATGGGTGTAAAAATCTATATATGCGAGATGTCCATGGACCTCATGGGCTTCAAAAAGGAGGAGATGATCGATTATCCTGGGCTGGACTACGCGGGTGTGGCGACATTCCTGGACGAGGCCATTGACAGCAAAATGCAGCTCTTTATATGATTATGAAAATAAGGACACACAATAACATTGATGAGGAATTGTGCGGGACACCGCTTGTTTTGGAAGAGGGTTACAGCAAAGTCCAACTTCTTGCCACCCAAAAAATGGCGGTCGACGACACAGAGCTTGTCCACGGAGGGTTTATATTCGGCCTTGCGGATTACGCCGCCATGATAGCCATAAATCACCAAAATGTTGTGCTTGGCGCTGCTGACACAAAATTTCTAAAACCGGTAAAGGTCAATGACGTGGTCGAAGCCGAGGCCAAAGTGGAGCCAGCGTCAGGGAAAAAACATAAGGTTTTCGTAACAGTAAAACGAGACGATATAAAGGTCTTTGAAGGGAACTTCACATGTTTTGTGCTGGACAAACATGTCCTTCATCCATCTTAAAGAGAGGATAAGGGCGTTGAGTTTGATAAGGGGAGGAGAATATGATAGCGCAATTGTCGGTGTATTCCCTGGGCGAGGGAACAAGTCTGAGTCGTTTCGTAAAAAAGGGCGTGGGCGTTATTGAACGGTCCGGATACAAATACGAGACAGGCGCCATGGGAACCGCCGTGGAAGTGCCGGATTTGGAAGCATTGTTTGAATTGGTCAAACAGGTGCATGCCGCCCATCTTGCAGAAGGGGCGGAACGGGTGATCATAGACCTGAAGGTTGACGACCGGCGGGACAAGGATGCCACAATACAGTCCAAGAAAAATGCCGTGGTTTCTTCTTGAAAACCTTATTTTAAAGCCATAATGTTTCTGCCGGGCACGTCCTCTTATAAACGGCCCGGCAGAAAACCAGATAGTGACGTCCTTTTATTCCTATCAACTAGGCATAAACCGAATCCAAATCCTCATCGGTTACGTCATAGACTTGGTTATGGGGCGGGAGCTTTTCGAGTTTGAAAAATTCGGGCAACCTGTCGGCGGCTTTATTAAACCCTGCCCGGACGTTAAAGTCCCTTTCCATTTCCAAAACACGTTTTCCAAGCGCGCCCGCATCATCTCCGGTCAAAGACAGCCCATATTTTGCATTGATCATATCTACAACCGCGTTAAAGGCCTCAGGGATGTCCAGCATCGGAAAGGCCACAAACAGACAAAGCCCGGCCGTGTCTATGAGAGCGGTTGCGATTTGGAGTTCGGCAGACAACGCGGCCTGCCCTTCGGGTGCCAAGGGATCCACGTCACCTCCCACCTTAATAATGTTCTGAGCCACCGCATACCCCGCGGTGTGGTCTGCCCCCATTGGTGAGGTGGCATAAGTGACGCCGATGCCCTTGACCGCCCTGGGATCATAGGCAGGGAGCGCCTGTCCCTTGACCACCGGGACACGTCTTACACCAAAGGCCTTTCCCACCACCTCGGCACCGCTCCCCAGAATTCGACCCAGGGGTGTACCCTTAGCAACCTCAGCTATGAGTTCTCCAGCGCCTGCAGCGCCTCCAACCGCTTTGACGCCCCCCTCCATGGCCACCGCAACGGAGTTGCCGATCTCGATGGTGTCCACGCCCACATCATCGCAGACCCTGTCAATACGAGCAATTGCGTCCAGGTCATCGATCCCGCAGTTAGGCCCCCACGCCCAAACCGTCTCATACTCCGGCCACTTGGAGACATACTCGCCCTTTTCATCCAAAAAGATCCCGGAACACCGGATTATGCACCCTGACATACACCCGTGAGTCGGATTCCCGTTCCTCTTGACCGTAATTTCATTAAGGGCTTCCCCGGCCACCTTGTCGGCTCCTTCAAACCGGCCTTCGCTAAAATTCCGGGTGGGGAGTCCCCCTGCCTCGTTGATGATATTTATAAGTACATCTGTCCCGTAAGTGGGGAGGCCTTCACTTGTCACAGGGTGTTCGCTTAAGGCCTTGGCAAATTCTTTTGCCGCGTCTTTGAAGGCATCCTTATTTGCCAAAGGCGCCTGTTCACCACCCGAGGGATCAACAATGATGGCTTTCAACCCCTTTGAACCCATCACCGCACCCAATCCTCCGCGACCGGCGTGGCGGGTCGGTCTCAGTTCCCTGTCCGTAAACGCAACAGTCGCACTGACTAGTTTCCATTCACCCGCCTGGCCGATACTCACGTATCCAGCTTTCTCGCTAAATTGACCTTTTAGTTTCTCCACCGTTTCGTAATTTCCAAGCCCCTTCAATTCATCGGCCGGAGAAAGTTCGCATTTGTCTTTACTGATAAACAGTTTGTAGAGTTTTCCTTCTTCAGCCATACCCTCAACGATCAGGGCCCCTATTCCCAGCCTGGCGAGATATCCACCGGCCTGTCCACCTGAATTGGCCTCCTTTATACCACCTGTCAGAGGGCTTTTGCCCCCCACCGAAATACGGCCCGAGTTGGCGCAGTTGGTTCCTCCCAACAAACCCGGAGCAAATACAAGTTTATTGTTGGGCCCGATGGGAGAGCAGGTGGGCTCTACCTCTTTGGACACAACAGCAGAGGTCAAACCTCTCCCCCCCAGACCCTGATAGGCCTCACCTACTTCCTCACTCTTGACGGAAAGATCTGACATGTTGATTCTCAAAATGTTAGCCATCTCATCCTCCTTTCTCTGACAGGGTTTATAAGCTTTTTGAAGAGCAAAATCTTCGCATACCTAAAAATCAACATCAAGCAAATAATTTTGGGGAATACAGAGTTTGTGCTTAATCCGGCACCCACAAATTTATTGCGCACCCAATTTACTCAAATCCTCGGGCCAATGGTATCGGCACAACTTCTACTTACCATTAGACAATTGACGTTAAAGACTCATTTTGCTAAATTGGGAAGTATTTTGAGGGTTGAAACCCAAGTCTGATCCATGGATTGCAAGAAATAGAAATTTATGGACAGGTATGGGACGCTGGCCCATGGATTCCGTTCTAAAAAAAACGATTGCAGAAGGATTTTTATAATTTCTCAATAAGTCCGGGAGAAATAATAGGATATCTGGAGTGGGGTTCGGGTGTTTCTTGAAGGCGCTCTCTCAAATGGAATTTACTTCTCACTTTCCCAGTGGCTGATATTTGGAGTTTCCTCCTAATGAACCCTATTGGCTTCTCCATGCT
>JAUVRS010000132.1 GCA_030597505.1 Desulfobacteraceae bacterium | reverse complement strand
AAGACAGTGTGATCCTCACGCTGGCCTGCGGCAAGTTCCGCTTTTTTGACAAAGACCTGGGGGACATCGGCGGCATCCCAAGACTTCTTGATGTTGGGCAATGTAACGATGCCTATTCGGCTATCCAGATCGCCGTTGCCCTGGCCGGGGCCTTTGAATGCGAGGTGAATGACATTCCCCTCAGTATAATATTATCGTGGTATGAGCAGAAGGCCGTGTCCATCCTTTTGACCCTGCTCCACTTGGGTATAAAGGATATTAGACTGGGCCCGAGTCTACCCGCCTTTATTACACCCAATGTGCTGGATGTGCTGGTAAAGAACTTTAATATCATGCCCATAAGTACCCCTGAGGATGATCTGAAGGCAATTTTGGGATAACGACCTTGCTTTTAACAATAGTTCCCCCCTTCCCCGCAAAAGGAAGGGGGGAAGATAAAGGAGTGCAAGATGAAAGTAAACAGAAAGATTGTTGAGATTGATGGGGAGCTCTGTGACGGGTGCGGGGAGTGTGTGCCGTCATGTGCCGAGGGTGCCATTGAAATTGTGGATGGCAAGGCTCGTATTGCAGCGGAGCAATATTGTGACGGTCTGGGAGCATGCCTCGGGGAGTGCCCGAATGACGCGTTGACCATTATTGAACGGGAAGCAGATGATTTTGATGAAGAGGCGGTGGAGGCACGTCTTCGTGAGATGGAAGAGGCAAAAAAGACCGAAGAATCCTCGCTGCCGTGTGGGTGCCCCTCTGCAACCCTTCAATCATTTATTCCCCCGGCGGCCTCGACCAAGGAGACAGTGCCGGGCGGCAGGGGGGAACCTGCGGTGTCTAATCTCTCTCACTGGCCGATCCAGATTCGTCTGGTGCCACCAACCGCGCCCTTTCTTAAGGGCGCCGATCTTTTAGTGGTTGCCGATTGTGTATCCGTGGCCTACCCAAATCTGAATTCAGAGTTCTTGTCGGGAAAGGCCGTCCTTATGGGATGCCCCAAGCTGGACGATGCCGAGACCTACGTAGAAAAGTTTGTTGAAATTTTCAAAACAGCCGATCTGAAAAGTGTCACCGTGCTCATGATGGAAGTTCCGTGCTGTTTTGGTCTTGAAACGATTATCAAAAGGGCACTGGATGGTGCCGGAAAAAGGATCCCCTTTGAGGAAGTGGTTGTCAGTACACGTGGCGAGATCCTGAAACGGGAAAAGATGGCAGCCTGAGTCGGGACAACCGCCATCTACCCCTGGTCTTCGTCTGCCATGCAGGGGTCATTTCCTTTTTCTAAAAGCTCCTGCATGGCCTCTTTTACCCGGTCCATCAATTGGTTTATGGTTTTCCTGTCATAATCCTTTAGTGAGATAGGTTCCCCAATGTGGATGCTGAAACAGCCCTTATTGATGTTGGTAGTGCCCCTTGGAACGATCCGGTAGCTGCCGTTAATGGTCACAGGGACGACGTCAGCACCCGATTTCAAGGCCAGACTGAACCCCCCTCTTTTGAACGGCAATAGCTTCCCATCCACACTCCTGGTTCCCTCCGGAAACATAACAACGGACACCCCGCCTTTTATTTTTTGGGCGGCCTCCTTCATGCTCTTTACCGCTTTTCTGGGGTCTTCCCTTTCTATCCCTATATAGCCTGCTCTTTTCATGGCTGGGCCAAAAAGGGGGATTTTCATGAGTTCCTGCTTCATGATGAATTTGAAATCAACAGGGATATAGGCGAGGAGGGCAAAGATATCAAAGAGGCTCTGGTGGTTGGTCATGTAGATGCGAGGGACCCCGGGGTCGACGTTTTGCAGCCCAGAGGCCTTGACTTTGACCCCACAGACCCAGAAAATCGTTTTTGCCCAGGGAACAGCACCATAAAAATGGACCTTTTTTTCAGCCTTGTCAAAGAGGCTGAGTACAAGGCACCAGAGGCACATGACTATTGTAAAGATGAAAACAGACGCCTTTAGCAGAAAGAACCTGACCGTCTTTATCAATCGCATAACCATATTTTGAGAATCTTTTTTCCTTTTCCGAAGGGATGATTTTAAACGCTCTGGATAAGGGCCTGCGCAAGCCCTAAGAGCGGCATCTTTGCCATATCTTTTAATATCCTCTTTTTTCTTTTTAATACCTGGATGTTTGGATTTGTAGGGGACCATCTGTGGGGGCTTGGCAGTATGGCGGACAAAAGTGCGGCCTGGGCCCGTGTGAGACGGGCGGATGGAACATGGAAATATCTCCGTGAAGCCGCTTCAGCTCCCATGATGCCGTCTCCCCAGTCTACCGTGTTGAGGTAGACCTCGAGGATCCGCTCTTTGGTCCACAACAATTCCATAAAAAAAGCGCAGTAGGCCTCAATCGCTTTTCTTAGCCAGCTTCTTTCGGGCCAGAGAAAAAGGGTCCTTGCGGTCTGCATGGTGATGGTGCTTGCCCCCCTGATCCCCTTTTTGAGAAACATGTCTCTGATCGCCTGGTTCATTTCAACAAAATCAAACCCGCTGTGGGATAGAAACCGCTGGTCTTCACCCGCCAGGGCGGCTCTCCTGAGATGTGGTGAAATCTCTGTGAGCGGACGCCACATTTTATGAGGCATGTAATTCCTGGCGTTGCCCATATTTCTGACCCAACTATAGGCTGTCGTGATGGTAAACGGCGGGTTGATAAACCTTAGCAACAGGATGGGGAGTATACTCAGGATCAACAGGGCAAAAAGGAGTTTGAATCCCCAACGCAGGACTATCCGGTGCCTTCTTTTTTTCTTTTTACCAGACAATCGGTCACTGCCCTTCGTGATCTTTGATTTTATCCCAAATCTCGTTCATTTCCCCCAATGAAGCCTCTTCAAGTTGAGTTCCAGTGGCCTCTAACCTTTTTTCCATCTCTTTGAAACGTTTCTGAAATTTTATGTTGGCCATCCTTAAGATATCTTCGGCATTTAGCCCCTTATGTCTGCAAAGATTTACAACGCTAAAAAGCAGATCCCCCAGCTCCTCGGCCACCTCCTCTCTTTCACCCCCAGCCACGGCCGAGCCCACTTCATCAAACTCTTCCCGGACTTTATCCCAGATCCCGGCTGTGTCTGTCCAATCAAAACCTACCTTTGAGGCCCTCTCGCTCAATCTGTGAGCTCTCAGGAGGGCAGGCAGATCCATTGGGATGCTTTCCAGGAGCCCGGATATATCGTTGGCGGCGTTTTTCTCGGCCTTCTTTATCTGGGTCCAATTGAAGGTTACCTCTTCAGCGCTGTCCACCTTTTTTTGGCCAAAAACATGGGGGTGTCTCCGGATCATTTTTTCTGTGATTATCTCAACAACGTCAACAAAATCAAACTGATTTTTTTCAATTGCCAACTGGGCCAAAAAGAGTATTTGGAATAGAAGATCGCCCAATTCTGAGCAAACCTCCTGTGGGGGCGAAAGTTCAATGGCCGCTAAGACTTCGTAGGCCTCTTCAAGCAAATATAGTTTTATGTTGGACGCTGTCTGCTTTTTATCCCAGGGGCAACCATCGGGCTCCCGGAGACGTTGAACCAGTTCAACCAGAGCTACAATGGCTTTGGACAGCCTGTCAAAATTCATGATTTCCTCTAAAACAGGGGGGCTTTTCTGGGACGACTTTGCCGGGTCCTTATCCATTATTTTAAGGACGTTTTTTCGCAGCTATGGGTGATCCGGGGAATATGACGCTTGCCATAGATTGGCCCGAAGTGATGATCCAGGGGGCCAATCTCGACTTGGTGATGAGGGGTGCCTTTGAGGGGACAAAAATGACGAGCAACCAGATCCCGAAATAGATAATGATCACCCCTTTTAGATAAGCAAGGCCGGCACCGGGGATCCTGTTGGCCCAACCGGAAATGGCCTTTCCAAACAGTTTTTTTAACCCCCGGCCCATGAGGTTGCACAGGACAAAAACAACCGCAAAAATCAGAACAAAACACACAAAGGAAAGGTATTTTCCGGAAGGGATAAAGGAACTCAGGAATCGCATCAGTTGAGGTTGAATATAGTTGGCAAGATAGATCCCCAAGACCACTCCAGCAAGGGAACCCAGTTCCCTGAATAACCCCCTAAAGACGCCCAATACGACCAAAAGCACCAGGATCGCGAAGATGATGACGTCCAGAAAGTTCATAAGAGATCCCCATTCAGGTTCTGACACCCCGTCAGGACAGGGGTGGGTCTGGTTAACCCATATCAACGAGCGGTCTGACTTCTGTAATCTTAAAACGGATTGCGGCGTGGATCATTTGCGCGGCCTGTTTTCCGGCTGCGTTTGCAATATTGTCCTTGATCTGATCGTAGAACCCGCCGCCGGTTTCAATATCCATGGCCTCAAGATATACCCTGGCGCCTTTCCAGTCTGTTACTGTCTTGCCCGGTTCCATGACAATAAAGACCGCATTGGGGTTTTCTTGGAGGTTCTGAAATGACCTGTTTCTTCCGATCCCCATGACCACAGTGTTTTCGTCAATCATCTGTGGAGACCCAAAAACTGCGGCATTCACCTTTCCTTTTCTGTTGGCGGTGGCAAGGGATCCAATCCTCGGGCGCTTATTAAACAGCGCCGGCAACTCCTGTCGATTCATAACATGCCTCCTTTGTAAAGATGGCTACGCTACGCTGATCAATGCATTTTACGCATCGGACCATATCATGTCTCAATTCTCTAAACAAGAGCCATTAGCGGTCCTTTCTGATTAACAGTGGATTAAAGGAGGTATCGATGTCATAGACATCAAGACCTTCCCGTCGTTTCAGAAAGTTAATTGAGATGTATGTCAGGGGAGTGGCCGCGGCTTCATAGGCAGATTTGGCGATCCACTGGGTAACGATTGCCAGAGCCAGTGTTTTGAGGGGAATGGTCCCTACAAAAGCCAGTGTTATAAAGACCAGAGAATCCAGACCCTGCCCCACCAGCGTGGAACCGATGGTCCGTGTCCACAGCCAGCGTCCTTTTGTCGCGATTTTCATCTTGGCCAGGACATATGCGTTTAAAAACTCCCCCACAAGATACGCCAGGAAAGAGGCGCCCAGAAGCCGCGGAGCATAGCCAAGAATACGTTCATAGGCAACTTGGCCTTCCCAAAATGGGGCCGGTGGGAGGACCTGGCCGATCCAGAGGGCAAGCACCAGAATAAGATTGCAAAAAAACCCGACCCAGATGACCTTTCTGGTCTGCGCGTAACCGTATACCTCAGTCAAGACATCCCCGATGATATAGCTGATGGGGAATACGATAATCCCTGCTGGGAGAATCATCCCAAAGACCGTTATCAGCTTTACGGATATGATATTGGCCGTAATCAGAGAAGTTATAAACAGGGCCACGATCACAAGAAAACTGTTAGAGTGGCGGGTATTGTTGTTTTTGATCTCGACGCTTTCCATCTGTATCTTGTAAATTCACACGGGCTGGTGCTCCTTCCGGAGCAGGTCATTTATGGTCTTGACCGGGTTGAATGTAATACGGGGGACCTCCACAAAAATTGAGATCCAATTGGCCATTGCCCCGTTCCACAACCCTGGATGCTCAAGGGCCTTTAGGTCTTTGCCTGATTTTGATTTCCGAGAGATAAAGACCGCCTTTGAATCCACATATTTCCGGAGATCAAAGGGTCTTCCTTTCCAGTCGCTGAGGCCGCAGACCAGATCTACCGGACTAAAATGGGTAGAGGCCGTCAATATGGCCTGTTGTTCTTTTGAATCGGGATCAATTTGAGCTGTTTCCACAACCTGTACAGAATCTTCGCCCGTCGCGTCCCTGACCCAAAAGGGGCCACCGCCCGGTTCATCAACGTTTTTAACCATCCCGCACACCCTGACGGGTCGATCAAGCCCTTTAATAAGGAAAGCCGTCTTTGCTTCCACAGGATCGTTCTTAATATCGGCCGGCACCCATTGGGAAAGTCCCTCCGTAACAAAGGTCATGGCCTTATCCACAGTTTTTTTATCCGGGTCCGACGTGAGTTTTTCCAGGTGGTGAAATATCTGTTTTTGAGTTGTAATAAGATAGCCCCCAAGGATCTTTTTCCACTTAAAGGTTTCTGGTTTTAGCCAGTCCGGTACCACGTTATCTATGTTTTTTATAAAAACGATATCTCCCTTGAGATCATTGATGTTTTTTATCAATGCGCCGTGACCTCCGGGCCGAAAAAGGAGTGTGCCATTCTCTTGACGAATGGGCCTGTTACGCAGATCCACAGCAAGGGTATCCGTGGAACTCTTTTGAATTGAAAAGTGGACATCAAAGGACACATGGTATTTTTTTTTATAACCCAGTTTGACCTTTTCTAAAAGATGTCTGAATTTCTCCAAGTGCTCTTTTGACACGGCGAAAGAGAGGGTGCTGGTGCTGTTTTGATCAACAGCATAGTTTGCAGCTTCAACCAGATGCTCCTCAAATGCCGTACGGCTTCTTTCCTTATAGTAGTGAAACTTCAGGAGCCCTTTTGGAAGATTGGCATAATTTAGTCCCTTTTCCGTCAGGGTAAAGTCTATGATTTGGGTGAAGTCGCCTTTTTGTATGAGGGCCTCGGTATCACATCCTCTTCCCCTCATGACAGACCTGAGTTCGTCAAAAAATGCAAAATTCCGTATACCATTCATAAAAGCCAAAAGCGCAGCCGCATCCTTCTGCCCGCTCTGCGCCTCATTTGAAATAGCTTCTCTCATGATCTCATTGCCTTGGCCGAGATAACGAAGAAGCGTCTTGAACATCCGGGACGCAGCGCCCGAGGCAGGAACAAATTTAAGACAAACACGTTTTGTGACCGCTCGTTCAAAAGTCTCTGTTAATGCCTGCCGCCTGTCCTCGGGGATAACCGTAATTCCATCCCCGATTGTGCATGGGCGATTCAGTCTGAGATAAGGGGGGGGCATCTCAAAGAGTTCAAGTTGTTTTTCCACCTCTTCCAATGTGAGACCCTGGTCTTCAATCTGGGTAATGTCATCTTGAGAAAACGGGTATCCACCCATGTCACTCCTTTTTTTTACATCCTTTCAGCTTTATCCCCGTGTTGCACATTTTGACACGCCCGCTATTCTTCCGCTTCTTCTTTCCCCACACCCCCTGTTTTTT
>JAUVRS010000266.1 GCA_030597505.1 Desulfobacteraceae bacterium | reverse complement strand
GATCCTTTTTTTGCAGACGTGGGACCCCGACGATAAAATATCCCTCGGAACTCACCAAGTGCTGTTTGCCATTTACGAAAACCGAGGCTGGGGGTTCGACTTTTCCCCGAATCAAATCACCCTGAAAGGCCTGATCAGGTAGGCTGAGCTGAAGGGCCCAACAGCTGGGTGGGAGGATAAACAGAATGAGTGTTACCCCAATGAACCACCTCCCCATCCTCAATCGTTTTTTCGCTCGGGTATCTTTTTTTGGGGCCATTTTCTCGTTTTCGTGGGACTTTCAACCTTGCTCACTACCGTATTTCAAGACAGCCAACAGGATATTGGCCGGAAGCGACAAAGCCGCAGTCAACAATTCTCTCCAGGAACTGCTGGAGGGTAGGGTTCCATCGGCGCCAGAATAGATAAAAAATATCTGGCATGAGGTTTCTTCATCCGGACGGAATCAGAGGGGTCTTCCGCAACCCCGTAACAATCAAACGGTGCTTCCCAAAAAACAAGTCCGTCTTTCGACCTCATTTGAAAGTGGGGCCTTATTTTTTGACGAGTTCCTTCAGACCCAGTCGTTCCAGTGTGGCCTCTGTGGGATGGCCGGTGTTGGGGTCCCAACCCATGCCATGGCGGTATTCACGGGCCAGACTGTCAATGTCAATCGTGATGCCCGCGAGCGGGCCATCCTCCTTGGGCGGAATTCCTGCCAGCCGTGGGGGCAGTCTGATCTTCGAAGGATCAAGTCCCTCCCTGGTATTATAGCACTGCCGTAAGGTCTGGATCCTGGCCCCGGTTTCCAAAAGCTCTTTGATATCCATATCCCAGCCGGTCACGGCATTAAGAAACTCAAGCAGGGGATAATTTCCGAAAAAGATTACGGGAAACAGGCAAACGCCAGCGCAGGACCCCACCTGCCAATAGGATGAAACTGTGGCACTGGCCGCACCTTTGCTTTTGTATTCATAATGCTCAAAGCCATCAAAGTGCAATTCCGGATAAGGAGCTATGGCGCCGGGCCCCGCGTCGATTCGCGCCATGGGACCCGCCGTGTGACGACCCGGTGTAGGGTCACAAACAAAACCGGTTCCCCTGCTCGGAAGAAAAAGCGCATTGTGCAACCCAGGTTCTTGTCCGCCCACGTGTATAGCGAACTCCTTTGCATCCCCACCTATTTTCTGGGCCGCAATTCTGACCCCATCTGCCAAGATGTCACCAAAACCCTCACGCTGAATGATCTTTTCGACCAGGGCAATCATTGCTTCAGAATTGCCCCATGTGAGTTCGATGCCATCCGTATCTGTTTTGGAAATAACGCCATTTTCAAAGCATTCCATTGCAAATGCAATAACACCCCCTGTTGAGATGGTATCCAGACCGCTTCTATTGCACATGTCATTCAATTTGATAATTGAAGGAAGATCGTCATTCAGGCACATGGCGCCCAATGCCCCAATGGTTTCATATTCGGGTTTGTGAACCTCCTTCACAGGATGAGGCCCCCCAGAAACACTGCATATCCCGCCACACGCGATAGGGCAGTTTGCGCAACCATACTTCTTGGTTTGATACTGAAGGACCGTATCTCCATCCGCGATTTTGTCCAGGTTTGGGAATGCCTGCTCCCCGGCCAGGAGCCAGTTCTTTATGGGTGTTGCCCCACCGGCCACGAGGGCACCGGTAAGCCCGCACGTTCCATATTCCATTAACACTTTGGGAAAGCCCTGGGATTCACGAACCTCCTTTACAAAGGACTTTCGAAATTGATCGAGGCGATCGCCGTCGGCCACAGCGACCTTCTCCGTCCCGTGCACCACAACGGCCTTCAGGCGCTTCGAGCCCATGACCGCCCCAACCCCCGAACGAGCGGCGATGCGGCCCTTGTCATTTACAACGCCACTGATCAATGAAAGTCTTTCGGATGCCGGCCCAATGGAAGCCACTCTGGGTTTGGAGAGGCCCAAATCCTTTGCAAGTGTTTCCTCGGTATCAATGGTGTCCCTGCCCCACAAATGAGCCGCATCCCTCACTTCCAGCCGATCATTTGTCACCAAAAGATATTTGGGACTGGAAGCAATGCCGGAGATGAAAATGGCGTCCCATCCCGCTGCTTTTAATTCGCTCCCGAAATAACCCCCTGAGTTGGCATCACCCCAGCCGCCGGTAAGCGGCGACTTGCAGACCACCGTGAACCGGCTCCCGGTAGGCACCTTTGTGCCCGTCAATGGTCCGGTGGTGAATCCGAGGATGTTTTCCGGGCCTAACGGATCTATGCCTTTCTTCTGATGGCCGAATAAAGTCCGGACGCCCAGACCGTATCCTCCAATAAAATCACGGGCCATGTTCATATCCAATTTCTCTTCTCGACTGTCCCCGGTAGATAGATCAACAAATCCGATTCTCCCTGTGTATCCTCCCCTCATGTCTCGACTCCTTCTTGTTAAAAATTGAACAGATTGTTACTCCAATTAAACAAAATACTTTAAATGTCGCATAGATTCAACTGAATTCCCTTCCACAAGCACAATATAGGATGTCCCCCAAACCACGAAGATATCGACCGAGGATACCCTCCCGCCATAATTGGCGCAACCCCGTCTGGAATGCCCGGGGCATAATTTCCGCCTCGGGCTTGTGCGTTTCACGAACCAGTGCTTCGAGATATTTGATCGTTTCCGCCATCACTTTTCCCTCCAGGAAAGACATGTGATGGATGTTATCCATGATAGTTGCTTCCCTTCGCTTAACCCTGTAATTTCAAACAGTTTTTCGTTTAGGTTAAGGGAAATCACGTGATGGAGGTCAGAGGAGGGGGGATCGAAGGCATATTCATGGTATGTTCATATTCTGCCGTTGAACTGCTTGGGATTGTTATTACTGTATTCGAACCAAACTCTGAGAAATGGTTCGATTTCTTGAGGGGAAAACCATGAAACGCCTCATCTGTATATCAGGCATACCTTTGTCACCAACATGAGAAAGGCCGGAGTTTCCAAATCGGTGAGAATGTCAATCACAGGTCATGCGTCAAAAAACATGGACGACAGAAACAACAGAGTTGACCTCCAGGATCAGCACGAAACCATCAAAAAGCTAGAGGAATTTTTCGCAAAAGTTGACCAAAAGTTGACGCAGAGGTGGTCGGGGTGGGTTAAGACATTAAAAATACAACAAAAAAGTTGGCGGAAGTGCATGGGAATCGAACCCACCTACCGAGGTTTTAGCCCGGTACACCGGATTTGAAGTCCGGGAGCCCCACCAGTGGGCTTTCCACTTCCGCTCAGAATAGATAAAATTCCAAGGCTATCCTAGGTATAAAACCAAAGATTGTCAATAATTTCGACTTAATGTTTCAAATACTCAATTATGATATTGAGGATCCTGCGTATAGGCTCTGCCGCACCCCAGAGAAGCTGATCTCCCACAGTGAATGCTGTCACATATTCAGGCCCCATGATCATTTTACGTAGTCTGCCAACGGGAACAGTCAGGGTGCCATTTACCGCTGCCGGGGTTAGGTGTTGGAGGGTTGACTTTTGGTCGTTGGGGACCATTTTTACCCACTGGTTGCCCTGTTCCAAAATATCATAGATTTCTTCAAGGGGTATATCTGCATCCAACTTAATGGTCAGACCCTGGCTGTGACAACGCATGGCGCCCACTCGGACACAAACCCCGTCGACAGGGATGGGGTTGACAGTCTGAAGAATCTTATTTGTTTCAACATAGCCCTTCCACTCTTCTTTGGTCTGACCTGAATCCATGGGCGCATCAATCCATGGGATAAGACTTCCTGCAAGGGGTGCTCCAAAATTCTCAGTGGGAAAAGCCCTGCTTCTGAGATTTTGTGTCACCACCTGGTCAATGGCAATGGCCGTGGATGCGGGGTTGTCCAACAAGGCCCTTGAGGCACTCCCCAGGACATCCATTTGCGCGATCAGCTCTTTCATGTTTTTTGCACCGGCCCCTGAGGCGGACTGATAGGTCATTGAAGAGATCCATTCAATATGCCCTGATGCAAAAAGCCCTGACAGGGCCATCAGCATCAGGCTGACAGTACAATTTCCCCCCACATAGGTCTTGATATCCGAGGATAGGCCGGCGTTGATTACATCTCTGTTTACAGGGTCAAGGACGATGATGCTGTCATCGTCCAGACGCAGGGCCGATGCCGCGTCCACCCAATAGCCTTCCCATCCGAGATTGCGGATTTC
>JAUVRS010000340.1 GCA_030597505.1 Desulfobacteraceae bacterium | reverse complement strand
TCGGTTACTGCACCTCAAGTAAACAGCGTCTGCATATTCATTTCTTTAACTACTTTGGCCATTTCTTCCTCAGAAGGGCGTTGTTCAAAACTTGCCGCAGCCTTTAATACCTTGGGTAGCTCCTGCACATCTCCCACCGTGTTCAAGAATATTCCGGGAATACTCAACACCCAGTGAACACATCGGGTAATGGCCTCCTCATTCGTTAGCGGTTCATACCAGGTGCTCCGGTTCCATGTTTTTTGTCCCCAATACCCTCGTGCAATCGATTTGATCGTTTGCACAGCGATTTGGCGTTCACGACAATATGAAATGAGTTGGTCAAATTCATTGGAATAATTCGGATCCTGCATAAGGAGATAATTACAAGGTAAAAGCACCGTATCAAAGGCGAAGCGTTCGAGGGTTTGCCGGTGAAATCTCGGGGTATCAATGCCATGACCGCTGATTCCGATATATCTGGTCAATCCCTTTTCCTTTGCCTCAATCAAAAATTCCAGGGCGCCACCAGGTCCCATAATGATTTCCCGTTCCACCACATCCGTCAGGTTGTGAAATTGAAGGAGATCAACGCGGTCGACCTGGAGCCTGTCTAAAGATCGTTGAAATTGGTCTTTTGCATCCTGATAGGTCCTTTCATTGGTCTTGGTGGCCAGAAAGAACCGGTCACGATATTTTTTCAACCATGGTCCTAAACGCAGTTCAGCCTCTCCATATTTTGGTGCGGTGTCAATGTGGTTGATACCGAATTCCCACAAGAGGTCCAGGACCCTATCGGCCTCGGACTGGCTGATCCCTCCCAAACTCACTGAACCAAAAATAGTTCTGGAACTATTATGACCCGTTTTTCCAAAAGGTATTTTTTCAATCATCTTATGTCCTCCATTGCTGAGACGGGTTTCATTTTTTGTATCTCCTTTGCCTATGCCTCTTTGTCACTGTTCGTCTCGTCCTTTTTGCTCTTTGTTTCGTCTTTGGACGGAATGATGTTTTTTACCTTTTTGATCACCCAGGGGATTGCATCAATCAAACCTTCGAATGCACCCTCTTTGGTCGGCAGAAACGATACGTTATCTTCCTGTATAACGATAAAACCCACCGGTTCAACTTTTGCGCCGCCGCCGCCGGCCCCGCCTAGATTGCTGCCCTTGTTCGGGGTTTGCCCCTCACCACCGCCGACTGCAAAACCCAGAGACAACCTGGTCACCGGTACAACCATTTTGTCGCCCAGTCTTACCGGTTCCCCGACGATGCTCTCGGTCTTGGAAATCTCTTTAAGTTCGCCCATGATTGTGCCCACCAGTTTACTCAATTGATTTTGCATTAGGCCTCCTTTTTTAGTTTGAAGTATGTTTTCAACAATTTCATTTTGGGTAATCCCCAGAGGAAAACCAGTGTCTCTCTCAGAATGCTATATATACGCACGGTCAGACGTCCCCTTACCTCTCCACCAAAGGATCCCCCCTCAAAATCCGGTTGATAGTAAACATCTATGGATTTCTGCAACATCGGCTGGATTGCACATAAGCTACCATAAAGATAGCCGGTCAAATGGGGCTCGGTAAAGCCGCCAAACAGGGTGATATTAAAACGGCAATCGCTGGAGACAATGATTCGGCGGATAAGACTGACCGCGTTCAAACCCACATGTCTCCATGTCCCCAATTCATTTTCTAATAATCGAAAAAAATGTATGGCCGCTGCAATCTTGTTTTTTTCTTTTTTCCATTTTTGATCACCATATCTGAACCATGCTTTGCTACGCTTACGTTTCCGTCCAATTCGATATGTGAAAGGATACATCTTGATAAAACCGGTCTCAACCGCTCGTTTTTCAATATTATATCCGATTTGGAAATAAACAGGAACGAACAGCAGATAGAGTAACCCTGCCAATATAATCCCGGATATGGTTATAATGATGGTCATTTCATCCCTGAAAGGATCGGGTGAATTACTCCTTGCATCTGCTAAAACCTATGCCGGTGAACCTCTCAAGACAGGCGCTTTTCACCAGCCAGTCACCATCCACTTTCTCTGCGTTGAGCTTGAAGCGGTAAAGGTCAGCACCCTCGCCCACCTTTTCCATCCAGCCTTTGGGATCGTCATAGAGTTTTTCGAGTGCGGGCAGGGATTGGTTTTTTTTGACGATCAGAAAAGGGAAAGATAGTGTGGATCGGTTCTCTTCTGATTCAAGATCAACGCTTGGTTTGGGATAAAGCACCTTGAGTTTGCCGTAGTGTCTGAAGGCCATAAAAAGGATCTTTTTTGCTTCGCGGCGGTTCAAACCACCTGGCTGAGCCTCAAAGTCTTTTGTGGTCAGGTTTATAATCCCGCCGATGTCATGCGCTTCGGCAAGATTGGCTGCTTTTTCAACCATCTCTTCAAGCGCCTTTTCATCGCCTTTGGAGGAGCACGAGGCAAAGATAAAAATGAGAAGCAATACTATCCACGGGCGTACTCGTTTTACCATCTCCTGACTCCCCCTTTCACTCATGCCCCGACTTCTGATGCTTTTCCCTTCCCATCTAAATTCATTTTTCAGATCCTGTCCCTTTTTTTTTACAAGATGATTCAGTCAAGGCCAGAAGGAAGGCACTGACAGCCGCTTTGTGATCAAGCATCAACAGCCGGGCGCGAC
>JAUVRS010000322.1 GCA_030597505.1 Desulfobacteraceae bacterium | reverse complement strand
GAGATAGTTTTTTCAAGATCAAGGAAGACGAAAACTATAACCACAGGGATACATTAAAGTATTTCGAGGATTATAATTTGAGTCTGACGCAGAGATTGGGAAAAATAGCCATTCTCGGACAGCCTCCTAGTCTTTTCCTATTATCGAGATGGCAGCCACATTCATCCACGGATTTCCCCCCAGGTTGTGTGTCAGCCCTACCCGAGCATTCTCCACCTTTCTCTCCTCAGGGACCCTATCCAGGATCTGTTCGTACATAGCATAGATCATCCGCAACCCCGACGCACCGATAGGGTGGCCATAACACTTGAGCCCCCCATCCACCTGGCAGGGGACCTGTCCATCTAGATCATAAAACCCGTCCATGATATCATCATAACTACCCCCTTTGGGCGAGATATGAAGGTCTTCCATCGTAACCATTTCCGTAATGGAAAAACAGTCGTGGACCTCCATCATGTTGACTTCTTTCCGCGGGTCCTTAATGTCCGCCTCTTCATAAGCCTTTTCGGCCGCCTTTCTGGTTGTGACAAAATAGGATCCGTCCCAATTGGAGTACATGGCCTCCTCGCCGGAACTGTCACAGATCTGCAAGGCCTTGACCTTGACGATATCCTGGTTTTTTTTCAAGCTTTCTGCGATCTCCGGCGTTGCGATAATTGCACATGCAGCCCCATCGCTTACCCCGCAGCAATCAAAGAGCCCCAAGGGATAGGCAATCATGGGTGCGGCCTTGATCTGCTCTTCTGAAATAACCTTCCGCAAATGGGCCTTGGGGTTAAGTGCCCCGTTCGCATGGCTCTTTGCGGAGACATGGGCGATGGCGTCTTTGATCTTGTCCATGGAAATGTCCCATTTCGCCCCATATGCCGTGGCCAATTGGGCGAACATGCCCGGGGGTGTCATGTTGGCCCCCACCATCAGAGAAGTAACGCCCTTTGCGGCGCCTGCGGGAAGCCCGCCATACCCCGTATCTTTGAGCTTTTCAACACCCAGCGCCAAAACGATATCATACACACCTGCCGCCACTGAGTAGCACGCAGCCCTGAATGCCTCAGTCGCTGTGGCACAGAAATTCTCTGTCCGTGTAACCGGGATAAAGGGCAGTTTCAAGGTCATTGACAGGGGCAGCGCAGACTTGCCCACGTTTACTTCGTCAAAGTGTGTGCCCAGATATGCTGCCTGTATCTCCTTTTTCTCAATCCCGGCATCCTCAAGACACTCCATAAACGCCTCTACCATGAGATCCTCGGCACTCGATTCCCATCTCTCGCCAAACCGGGTGCACCCCATACCGATAATCGCAACCTTATCTTTTATTCCTTTTGCCATTTCACTTCACCTCCTCCGTGGGAACGGCCTTCCAGAAATAACCCACGATATCCCTTTTTGGGTCATAATATTTTCTTCTAAAACTCATGGACACAGACATTCCCGTTGCCAGCGATTCGAGATCACAATCGGTAAAATCAAAATAGTATTTTCCTCCCCCAACAAAATTAACCGCGCCATAAACAGAGGGGGGGTTATAAGAGGCAGCCAGCATGTCACCCGTGTAGCTGGCGATATGGGCGATCTTATCGGAAAAGCGATACGCCTCCATCGCGTCCACCGCTCCACAGTCGGGATTTACGCAAACCTTTTGAGAGGGGAGTTGCGCTGTTCCACATTTCTTACACTTGCCCCCCCAGAGCCCTAGGATCAGTTTTCTTTCTCGCCAGACGGATGACCAACGGGTCCAGAGATCTTCCTCCGCTCGGAGACCGGCATCACCGGGAAGGATATTACGCCAGACAAGGTATTTTGTGTAGTTGTCCAATTCCGCCTTTCTCTCCAGCCATCTGGAAATACCACCCTTTTTCTTAACATTTTCTATATTTTCCGTAATTTCAAAATAAAGGGCATCGCAGCCACTGCCAAAACTCACCACCAGTATCTTATCACCCGGTTTTGCCTCCTCCAACGCCGAGATCAGCATCACAAGGGCATGGGGCGTTCCGGTTTCCCCCATCTCGGCCTGGAGATTACTTTGGTCCGCCTCGGGTGAGATGTCCAGCTTCTTGTTGAGCTTTTTGCGAGCTGCACCGTAATGGCAGGGATAGACCACCTTAGCAAAATCAGAGATCTTGAGTTGATATTTTTCAAGAAGACCGTTTATTGCCTCCGGCACAAGCTGATCAAACCCCAGGTCCCTGATCCACCGGTCTTCCCACTGACGGTCAAACTTTGCAAATTCACCCCGGTAATGATCCACAAAGTCATAGGTGGTTGAATAGGCCCCTTTAAACTCTGCGATCACATCCTGGTTGCCCACCCGCAATGCAGCCGCACCATCTCCAAATATCAGCTCAGCCGGAGAGGCAGGTTTTCCCAGACGACAATCGGCTGAACAGACAAGTATATTATTTGTCCTTTTGGATTCCACACCTTCAAGGGCTGATAGCAGCGCCGTGGTCCCGGCCTTGATGCCGCCGCTAAAGTCCGCCGCCCGGATATGGTCATCAAGACCGAGGGCCGCGGTTATTATCCCGGCATTGAGTCTTTCCTTGTATGGCATGGTGGTGGAGGCAAAATACACCCCCTCAATATCTGAACCATCAACCCCATTGAGCGCATCGAAACCGGCTGCCACAGCCATGGTGATACTGTCCTCATCAAAATTGGCAACCGCCTTTTCACCTTTGGCATTGGCTATATTCGCCGGGTTCATCCATCCCATAGCCTTATAGATTAGTCCCCTATCCAATCGATATCGCGGAACATAACCGCCATAAGAGCATATTCCAACCATGAAAACCTCCCTTCTTCAAAACGTAGTTGTTTAAAAATTGCAAAGGCCGTCTAAAGCAGCCGGACCTATCCATAACAGAAAGACGGGCAATAACCCTAAAAAAACAATCCTGCCCGGGTCGTGCTTTTGGTGTTTTCCCGGGTAATAGCATAATACCGCCAAATTTCTGCGGTTTTGACTGGGTTCAATTGATAATAGAATATTTCACAAGCATCAAGAAAAAAATTTCTGTCTGCTGTCCGAACGAAAATCCTGAAATAGGGTTTGCAATTTTGCTCAGTGTTTTTCAACTTACTGAGATTGCTTTCTTTTTTGAATCCGCAATCCGCAACCCCTAATCCAAAATCGTGCCTGAACGGGGTTTTCGTTCAGGCACTATCTAAAGCCCT